>JANYBQ010000472.1 GCA_025360705.1 Betaproteobacteria bacterium
GTCCTTGCCGGCCTGGTAGTTCGGCGCCACCATATAGACGCTCTTGAGGTTGCGCGTGTTGGCGTACTGGCCCGCCGCCTCGTGGTAGGCGTCGTTGGGCCAGGAGACCGCGAAGAACAGCGGGTTGCAGTCCTTGCCGGCCATCGACGAAGGGGCCGCGTTCGGACTGATATAGATGGTGTTGTTGTCCAGTGCTTCCGGGAGCGCGGCCAGCATGATGTTCGAGAAGACGACGCCGGTCATGAAGTCGACCTTGTCGCGCTTGATGTTCTTCTCAAACAACTGCCTGGCGACGTCGGGCTTGAACTGATCGTCGCTCACCAATACTTCAGCGGGCAGATTGCCGAGCTTGCCGCCGTTGAGTTTCAAGGCGAGCAGGAAGCCGTCGCGTATATCGATGCCCAGTGCCGATGAAGGCCCCGAGAGCGTACTCACGAAACCGATCTTCACCTTGTCGGCGGCGTACGACGCGACAGCCAGGAAAGACAGCGTCAGCGTCAAGGCCGCGGAGCGAAAAAGAGGAAGGCGAGCGGTCATGGTGAAAACCTTTCGAGTGGATGGTCGAAGCAATAGATCTGGCCCTACACCCAGACCTGCAGCACGTAGTCGAAGGGCGCCTGTGCGTTGAACAGGTCGACCCGCTGCAGCTGGATGTGCAAGGCGCCGCCATTGTCGCGCACCAGAGTGTGTCTGTAACTTCCACCGAAATGCCGGATCGTGTCGCGCCGCAGCTCCATCATATGAAAACGCGAGCGCACGCGAATGCCGGCATCACTTATCGATTCAAGCGTCACGTGGCTGACCAGGTGGCTGGTCTCCCACATCGGTGCCTGGGACCATGCGTTCGGGTGCGAGACGCGCCCCTGGCGGATCTCCATCATGAGTTTGTCTTCAGCGAAGATCGATGGCGATCCTTCCCATTCGGTCTGTTCGGGGGTGACCGGCATCCAGTAAACACCAGTGGGGGCGAACAGATCGATCCACGCCTGCCAATGCTTGCCGTCGAGCAATTCCGCCTGCCCGTACAGGAACTGCTCGACCTCGCGCTGCACGTCGGTGCCCGCGGCTGAAGTGGCCACCAGGCCGGCGCGTGGATACGAGGGCGCAGTGGACGCCGCGCCAGCCACGGGGGCGCGTGGCGAATGGTCGGGCGCGACAGCCTGCGCTCCGGTCCGCGTTTCCCCGTCGCCGGCTTCGATCACTACATCCTGCGACAACAGGCGTTCAAAGTCGGGGCCCGCGCTTGGCAGCGAAGTGTTGGTATTCATCGGGCATCCTCGGTGCTACTCAGCGCGGTACTCACCGCGGGCAACGGCGCGGCGGTGTCCGACGAGACACCTTGCAGATATTTCGTCCAGGCCTTGAACTGGTTACGCATCACCGCTTCCGAAGTGCCGTGATTGGAATATGTCACCCCGTTCTCCTCACGGTCGTCGCCGAAATAGCGATGGAAGCTCACCCAGTCACCGCCTTTGGAGGCCAGGCCCCACTGACCCTTGGTCCAGTTCTCGAGGTCGTCGGCATTGATCATGGTGGCCGGGGAGTTGACCAGGTTGTAGTACCACAGGCTGCGGCGGTAGATCGCTTCGGGCGCGCCCTTGAGGCGAAAGTGCCAGATTTCCGACAGCGTCTTGTCGGGGCCAACGGGACGCAGGCAACGCAACTGTTGCAGCGGCGATTGCACCGAGAGGTAGGGATAGACCAGCACGTGATGGATGCTGCGCGACAGGTATTCCTCGGTCTTCGCGTTGCCATATGCGTTGCGCAACAGCGCCTCGTATTCAAGCGTGTCCGGGTCCTGCGGGCGCAGACCCATGTAGGCCTTCAGGATTCCGTGACCGTGCGGAAAATTGATGGTCTGGACGGCGTCCCATTGCTCGAAGCTCGACGCAAACGTCGACAAATAGTGGTAGTAGAGCGGTGCCGCGCCGCGTTCCACCTTCAGACGTTTTTCGACCCTGCCGGCCGCGATGCCGGTGGACTGGTGCGTGACGGAAGGATGCAGGGCGTCGAGCTGGTTCTCCATAAAGAACTTCCAGTTCGAGTGCTGCATGACGCGGTGGCAGACCGGCACCACTTCCACCTCGCCCACCGGCGATCGGTCGCACATGTCGTCGAAGGCGATTTTCGCTTCACCCAGAAAGTCTTCCAGCGACGGGCCGTCCGGCACCAAACTGGCGAAGACGAAGCCGCGGTAACTGCCCACGCGCGCCGCGCGCTTGATGCCGCAATCCGGGTTGTCGCGGGTCATGCGCGTGCCGTCGTAACCCTGGGCCAGCGGGATGGCTCGAATGCCGCCGTCGAGATGAAAGCTCCAGGCGTGGTACGAACAGACAAAGGCGCTGCCGGTGTTGCCCTTGAGGTTGCCCACCAGTTGCACGCCGCGGTGCGGACAGCGGTTGTACAGCACCCGTACGCCGAGGTCGGGCTGGCGCACCATGATCATCGGCTGCCGGCCTATCGTCACCGCGTAGTAGTCCCCAGGCTGGGGCACTTGCGACTCATGTCCACAGTAGACCCAGGTGCGTTCCCAGATCATCTCCATCTCCATGTCGAAGATCCGCGGATCGGTGTAAACCGTCTTGTGAACCCGATCCGGTTCAACGAGAGACTCGATGTTCATGAGCGCCTTTTTTGCAAAACTTCAAAAGCAGGCAGTTTATGCCCGTTTCAATCCGCTCAATCGATAGTTTCGCGGCCGTACCAGCTAGTTGGGCCGTTACTCAGGCGGCGTAAGGGTGCACGCGCCACGCGCCACTATTCACGGTTACGCTGGAAGCTTGACCCCTGGTTTCCAGGTCACGCAGGAACTTTCGCGTCGCAGTTTCTCGTATGGTGACGGGCACCCTCCACGGCACTTGACCAAGGTGACGTTTGTCCATGCGGTCCCAGGTGCTGAAATTGACTGAAATCCGAAGAAGGCTGAGGCCAACGTCCGCGCACACGGCGTCACCTTTGCCCAGGCCGCAACCATGCTCACGGACGACTATGCCCTTACCAGGGAAGAGCCTGACTCCTTCGGCGAACAGCGCTTCATCTCGCCCGGGATGAGCGCAACGGGAGCCCTTCTGGTAGTCGTGTTCACGCATCGCGAACCTGACATCTACCGCCTGGTCTCTTCATGGAAAGCCAACAAGCCACAAAGGAAGCAGTATGAAAAAAGTCGCCGCTGAACCGTACCGCCATATCGACGTCTCGAAAGCACAGCGTGGCGCTGTCATTCCTAAGCCGGACGAGCCGGAACCAAACAAGTAATACCATGCCACGT
>JANYBQ010000496.1 GCA_025360705.1 Betaproteobacteria bacterium
TTCCTTGATAAGCGGTATTCCTGCTGTGGCATGAATTGAAGCTGCGATAAAACGAGGAACAGACTGCACATCTACAGACGGCCTTGTTGCACCACGGTGGGCGCGGACCCAGATACGAACCGCTCAGCGGAGCCCCATTCCATTCCCGTGGTCACACCAATCGTGCGCCACAAAGGGTTAGTCGGGCTTGTTCGCTGCCGGTCTGACCTGTTTTTTGCATCTTCGGCTTCACGTCTTGCAAGAAATCAAACAACAACTTTCCCGATCAACCTATGCCAGCGCGGTGGCCATCGCCATGGCCACCGGCATCACCGCCGCAGGCTGACCCGGCTTCACGCTCACATGGCGCGCATCGAAGGGCTTGCCGCGCACGAACATCGCCCAAAGGATGCGTGCATTCTTGTTGGCCAACGCCACCGCGGCTTTCTGCCAACCCGATTTCTCGCGCAACTGGCGCACCCACTTTGAAATCGGATCATCACGTTTGTGCGCCGTCATCACCGCTGACTTGGCACCCTGGATCAGCAGCATGCGCACGTACATGTCGCCGCGCTTGGTGATGGAGCCAAGATTGTTCTTGCCCCCACTGGAGTTTTGCCGCGGTGTCAGCCCCAGCCATGCTCCAAACTGCGCGCCATCCTTGAACTGTTTGAAATCGCCCACGGTGCGTTGAATCGAATGGAAATGCCGCGCGAACCCATCGAGGAATTCGTAACCTGGTACGGCTTTGGTGCATAACGGGTGTAGACAAGGGCGCGAACAGGTGCCAAAGGCTGGAATTGACCTGTTTCCAGGCGAGGTCAGAACCCCTGCGATCTATGCTCACTTGTCGTCGTCGTAAAAAGGAAACCCATTGAACCCAATCATTCGCGAAGCCTCGAGAGCGCAAGACTACAAAGCCTTCGCGCACCTCATCAACGAATACGTTGCTTGGCTTCGTGGACGATACGAGGAAGACAACTGGTTCATCACGGAGGTACTTGATAAGCAGTCGTTGGCGAGCGAACTTGAAAACCTGTCCACAACTTACGGCGCACCAAAAGGAAGAGCATTTGTCGCTGTCCAGGACGATGAGGTTCGCGGCTGCGGTGCGTACCGTCAGCTTGCACACGGCATCTGCGAAATGAAACGCGTGTTTGTTCCTCAGAGATTCCAGGGATGTGGCATCGGGCGCAGGCTCTGCAATGAACTCTTGGTGTCCGCACGCAACGATGGGTTTCAGTTGATGAGGCTCGACACGGGCAGCCTCATGAAAGAGGCGATCTCCATGTATCAGTCGTTGGGCTTCAGTGAGTGCGCACCGTATTGCGAGTATTCGCAGAGGCTCCTGCCTTACCTTGTATTCAT
Source organism: Betaproteobacteria bacterium (assembly GCA_025360705.1). GTDB lineage: Bacteria > Pseudomonadota > Gammaproteobacteria > Burkholderiales > Burkholderiaceae_C > CAISIP01. The sequence continues at coordinate 1,348 of JANYBQ010000496.1, forward strand.
GGAACTGCCCTTGGTGGGGCCAGCTGCCAACAGGAGGTGAAAGTTTCAATGCACCGCGCCCAGGCCACGACGAGGCCTGGGCGGCATAAGGCATCCCCGGTCCCGCGTGCGCGACGCCGAGCCGGTTCGACTGGAGCAAAATACCTCCAGCGTTATCCTGATCGCAGATTCACGTGTCGACAAATTCATCTTGAATGAGAGGTGCATGTCGACCGGTGTGGCAACCCGCCGCGACAGCATGAATACGCTATTCATCGGAGACGAAGACCTCATGAACGCTACAAGACTCATCGCTATTGCGCTTATCGTTGCGGGCATTCTCGGCCTGGCCTACGGCGGGTTCAGCTACACCAAAGACACAACGGCGGTCAAACTCGGCCCCATCGAACTCTCCGTCAAAGAAAAGCAGACGGTCAGTATCCCAATGTGGGCTGGGATTGGAGCAATCGCGATCGGCGGCTTACTTCTTGTGCTGGGCAACAAGAAGGGATAGCGGTCATGTCAAGGTACGCCCCCGTCCATGAACTCCACGCGTCAGTTCTTGCTTGCATCCCTTGCGCTGGCCTTGCTTGTCATTGGATGCACCGACCGCGATACGGGCTCCGCGCAGGTTATCGCTGCGAGTTCTGGTGTCCCGAGCCCCCGCTCCGGTAGCCGACAGGTGGCTTGGCAAGTGGAACGGCCGGGAGGGAACATTTCTTCAACTCGTCGGTGGTAATGGAAAGTATGAAGTCACTATCCAAAACCTGGACGGCCCGCGTACTTTCCAAGGTAAGGCCGCAGGCGATCGGGTCGAGTTTGAACGAGATGGCGTGAAGGAATCCGTTCGCGCGACAAATGGCGCTGAAACGGGAATGAAGTGGCTCAGCGAAAAATCAAACTGCCTGACAGTTCGTGCTGGCGAAGGCTACTGTCGAGATTGATTGCACAACCGTAAGATGACGTCTATGAGAAAGGTTGCCCGCTACGCCAAAGGCGACGGCCTGATGTCCGGATTCTGCATATGTTGAAACAGGTAGTTGCCGCCGATCTGAACGTGGGATACGAAGAGGCGGGGCATGCCAATGGTCCGGCAGTGCTGTTACTGCATGGTTTTCCATACGACGTTCGCGCCTACGACGAGGTTGTTCCAATTCTGGCTTCAGCGGGTTGCAGAGTCATCGTGCCGTACTTGCGGGGCTTCGGGGCGACCCGGTTCCTGTCCGCAAACACGCTGCGCTCGGGCCAGCAAGCCGTGCTTGCCCACGACTTGCTGGCGCTGATGGATGCGCTTCATATTCCGGCTGCTGTGCTGGCGGGTTACGACTGGGGCGGTCGCGCTGCATGTATCGTCGCTGCGTTATGGCCCGAGCGGGTGGTCGGGCTGGTTTCTGGCGACGGCTACAACATTCAAAACATTGCCCGATCGACCGTGCCGCAAGCACCCGATACCGAGTTGCGGCTGTGGTACCAATACTACCTCCACGGTGAACGCGGTCGCGCCGGCCTGGAGCGTAATCGGGGTGACTTTTGCAAGCTGTTATGGCGCCTGTGGTCGCCCGACTGGCACTTCGACGAGGCTACATACGAACGCACCGCGACGTCGTTCGACAACCCGGATTTCGTGGCTGTGGTCACACATTCGTACCGGCACCGCTTTGCGTTGGTGCCCGGAGATCCGGCAGTCGAGGAAACCGAGAGACGATTGATGGACCCGCCAAAAATATCCGTGCCGACGGTCGTTATCGACGGGGCGAGCGATGGCGTCAGCGGCGCCGGTGGTTCCGAAAAACACGCACCTTTTTTTACCGGGCGCTACGAAAGACAGGTGCTGCCGCGGGTGGGGCATAACCTGCCCCAGGAAGCTGCCGCCGAGTTCGCTGCGGCGGTGCTGGCCGTAAGCACATGACGGACACAAGCCTCGCTGGCGTATACAACTGCCGCGCAGTCGATCGGGCGCTGGCAACATCCGGTCAGTCAACAGTCGATCAACTTGGCGGTATTTCCAAAGCGGGCTTCACCACCATCATCAACCTGGCGCTGCACGACGACCCGCGTTACTCCCTGCCGGACGAGGCCGGAACCGTGCATAGCGGCGCCGCCAACCCATTGACAAAGCGTGGCACCGAATGCATATTCCTGCCCGGGGGGTTGTGGCGCTCGAATCACAACAAGAACTGCCAGTCGAGCGGTTCTCATACGGAGAATTTGACGTGAACCGCACATTCAAATGGATCGCAGGCATTCTGGTGGTGTTGGTGCTGGCACTTGGCATCGCGATTATTTCCGGCCTGCAATTGGGGGAACGCAAACGCCTGCGCGTAGTGGACGTCCCGCTCGCTCCTCTGGCATATGCCACCGACGCGCCCGCACTGGAGCGAGGGCGTTATCTTTTCCAGTCGCGCGGATGCGTCGATTGCCATGGTGTCGATGGCGGCGGTCGGGAATTTGTGAACGACGGCAAGGGCACCCATATCGCCGGACCCAACATCACGCCGGGTGGCGTGGTGGCCAGGTACCAACCCGCGGACTGGGATCGCACCATTCGCCACGGCGTAAAACCCGATGGACGGCCGGTGCAGGTGATGCCCAGCGAAGACTACAACCGATTCACCAACGCTGACCTGGCAAGCCTGGTGGCCCATGTGCGTAGCCTCGCGCCCAGGCAGGGCGGTGTCGCCGTGGTCGAACTGCCGTTGCCCGCGCGCGTGTTGTATGGCCTTGGCGCGATTCCCGATGCGGCAGAGCGTATCGACCACAAGTTGCCGCCTTCTGCGCCGGTCGCGTCCGGTGTCACGGTGGCGCACGGCGCCTATGTGGCCAACATGTGCATTGGTTGCCACGGCGAAAAGTTGTCCGGAGGCAAGATCGCCACGGGACCTCCGGACTGGCCGGCAGCGGCAAACATCACGCCGGGCGAGGGCAGTGCGATGCCGCGCTACAAGGATGCCGATGCCTTCATGGCCATGTTTCGCAGCGGCAAACGCGCCGATGGCTCATCCATCGCAGTGATGCCGTTCGAGTCGTTCTCCAAAATGAACGATGTGGACATCCGAGCCGTGTACGCATTCCTGCAAACCGTGCCGGCCAGGCCCGCCGGCCAACATTGAACCCAGGCAGTGTTCAGAGCTGCGCGCACACCACCAATACGCCCGCACTCACCAGCAGCAGGCCGGTGAGTTCACTGCGGGTCATGCGTTCCTTGAACAGCCGGCGCGAAACCACATAGCTGAACAACACCTCGACCAGGCCCAGCGTGCGCACGTCGCTGACAGGGCGCATGGCCGTGGCGGTGAGCCAGCCGATGGATGCCAGCGCACCCATCATGCCGGCCAGCAGGGACAGCCGCCAGGCCTTGGCGATCGCCGCCAGGGCGCCGGGCGACCGCAAACCCAGCCAACTGCCCAACAACAGGCTTTGCAGCGATTGCGCCAGTAACACCGCCCAGGCGCCGATCAGCCAGACCGAGGCGCCGCCCCATTGGAGCGAGGCGCCGCGGTAGCCGACGCTGGACAACGCAAAACAGGCGCCCGAGCCCAGGCCGAACCAGGCTGCGTTGCCGGTCCAGACCCTCGGGCCATCTTCCACTTTTTTGGGCACGGACAACAGGACCACGCCCAGGGTCGCGATAAACATAGCCAGGGCGGACCACAACGTCGGCAATTCGTGCAGAAAAATGGTGGCGAAGATACCGACCTGCAACACCTCGGTTTTCGAGAACGTGACACCCACGATGAAGTTGCGCTGCCGCATCGCCTGGAGCAGGAATGCGGTCGCCGCCAGCTGCGCCGCCGCGCCCACGAACAACCAGCCGCCGTAGGCAACCGTGAATGGCGGCCACACCGCCGGTGTACCCGGGGCACCCGAGTAGCGGTAGACGACCAGCAGCCACGCAAAAGCAAACGGCAAGCCGTACAGAAAACGCACCAGCGTGGCCGACAGCGTGCCCAGCTCCGACACCAGCGTGCGCTGGGTAGCGTTGCGAATCGTTTGAGCGAACGCAGCCCATATGACGATGGGTATCCAGGCCCAGGCGGCCATGGCCGGGAGTTGCAAGCTGGACACGCCGGTGGTCAGAAGGTACCGGGCAACAGGATGCCTTTATCGACTGTCTCGATGCTGGTGTGGCCGCAAAAGGCCATCGTCAGGTCGAGTTCCCTGTGGATGATCTCAAGTGCCTTGGTCACGCCGGGCTGTCCCATGGCGCCCAGGCCATAGAGGAAGGCGCGGCCGATATAGGTAGCCTTCGCCCCCAGCGCCAGCGCCTTGAGTACGTCCTGGCCCGAGCGTATGCCGCCGTCCATGTGCACTTCGATCTTGTGGCCTACGGCTTCGACGATCGCGCGCAATGATGAGATCGAGGACGGCGCGCCGTCGAGCTGGCGACCACCGTGGTTGGACACGATCAGCGCATCGGCGCCCGAGTCGGCCGCGTAATGCGCGTCCTCCACGTCCTGTATGCCCTTGAGGATCAGTTTGCCGCCCCAGCGCTTCTTGATCCACTCGATGTCGCGCCAGTTCAGGCTGGGGTCGAACTGCTCTGCGGTCCAGGCGCTCAGCGACGACATGTCGCTCACGCCGCCGATGTGCCCGATGAGATTGCCGAAACCGCGTCGTTTGGTGCCCAGCATGCCCATGCCCCAGCGCGGCTTGGTGGCCATGTTGAGGATATTGGGGATGGTGAGCTTTGGCGGCGCGCTCAGGCCGTTCTTCAGGTCCTTGTGGCGCTGCCCCATGATCTGCAGGTCGAGTGTGAGCACCAGGGCCGAGCAGTTGGCGGCCTTGGCCCGGTCTATCAGCCTTTCCACGAAGCCTCGATCCTTCATGGTGTAGGTCTGGAACCAGAACGGGTGGCGGCCGGTAGCCTCGGCCACATCCTCGATCGAGCAGATGCTCATGGTGGAGAGCGTGAACGGAATGCCGAAGCGTTTGGCCGCCAACGCGCCGAGTATTTCGCCGTCGGCATGTTGCATGCCGGTCAGGCCAGTAGGCGCGATCGCCACCGGCATGGCCACGTCCTGGCCGACCATGGTGCTGCGCGTGCTGCGGTTTTCCATGTTCACCGCGACGCGCTGGCGCAACTTGATGGTCTGGAAATCGCTTGAATTGGCGCGGTAGGTGCTCTCGGTCCAGGAACCTGAATCGGCGTAGTCGTAGAACATGCGCGGTACGCGTTTTTGCGCCAGCACACGCAGGTCTTCAATCGTCGTGATCACAGCCAATTTCGTCTCCTGGTAAGGGAGACTATGTTAGCCGCAGCCCGGTGGACGAATTACAGGGTGTTGGGGACCAGCGGCCCCTTGAACAGCACCGGTCCGGTCGGGCCGCCCGCGCTGGGGACGCCGCCCCTGGGCTCCAGGCTGATCGCCAGCATCGGGATTGCGCGTACATCGCCCTCGGCGGCATCCATGCGCAGTACCCGGTCCGGCCCCAGCACACCGAGCGAACGCGGTCCGCCAGAGGGCGGCAAGGCCCATAGTTGCAACGACTTGTCTCCAGCCTCCCGGTAACTGCCGACACGCTGCAACACCAGCCCGCGGTTGCGGGAATCGAAGGTGACCAGCATGGACGCAGCCGACTTGTCGTCCGACAACACCGCCACGTAAGCAATTTGCGGGGTCGCCTGCAACTGCGTGCGCAACGCGGCAATCTGGCTTCCCAGTTGGTCGCGCCCATTGGCACCAGACACCAGCGCCAGCGTGGTGGCTACGATGCCGGCCAGCGCCAGCGTGCGCCATAGCGCCAGGCTGCGCAGCCAGCCGCCGGTGCTGATGCCGGCCACCGAGGTTCGTGGTATGGCGACACGTGCGCCGTGCATACGCGAAACTTCCCGGTCGGCTTGCACCAGGTTGTGGACGCGGGTCCAAACCGCGGGATCGGGCTCCGCCAGTTCCTGCAATTCGGTCATCGCGGACAGCCGGGTTTGCCATACCAGCGCGGCCGCGCGCACGCTTGCCTGGACGCGCGCCATGGTCTCGAACCGGCGCCGCGCGCCACCGCGCAAGGTGCCCAGCGCGTAGCTGGCCGCGATCCGGTCCAGCGTGTCGGGGTGTTGCGTCAGGTTCATACGATGAGCTTCAGGCAAAACGCCCCATGCATAAACGCAGCTGCTCCAGCCCGCGCCGAATCCAGGTCTTGACCGTGCCCAGCGGCAGCCGAAGTTGTTGCGCCAGTTCGCTGTGGCTGAGATCGCGCAGGTAGGCCAGACTTACCACTTCGCGCTGCTGCATCTCCAGTTGCGTCAGGCACTTGTGCAAGGCCCAGGCCTGCTGGCTTGCCAGTGTCGTGTCCATCGGATCGGGGCTGTCGCCTTCGAGCGTGGCCTCCAGCACCTCGTCGAGCTCCTGCGTCATGTGGGCCCGCTCGGCGCTGCGCCGACGCAGGAAATCGAGCGCCCGGCTGCGCACGATCAGGCCCATCCAGGCCATCGGCGGGCTCAGGTGGGCGCGATAGTCTTCGGCGGCGCGCCAGATGTTCAGGAAAGCCTCCTGCAACACGTCCTCGGCCCACTCCCGGTTGCCGACCACGCGCATTGCCAAGCCGTACAGCTTGGAGGCGCATTGGTCGTAGAGGGCTTTGAACGCGGCTTCATCGCGGCCGGCTACGCGGTCTATTAGGGCCACCAAATGGGCGTCGGATTCCTGAAATGCCATAAACCGATTGTCCGCGATAAAAATCAATGAAACGATCCTTGACGAAGGCGCAGCAACTCCTCGCATGAATAATACGTACGGAGCAGATGTTTGGATGTGTGAGACAGGCAGCGCCAGCACGGCTTTGCCGGCACGCCCAACGCGGAGCGCCCCGGATTTCGCGCCTATCAACCCAGCCGTACCGGCACGAAGATTTTTTCGTCGCCGCGTTGAATCAGCAACGCCACCGATTTAGCCGACTTGGCCACTGCGGCGCGAACCTGTTCCAGGTTCTTGACGGCGGTTCCATTCACCGCGATCAACACGTCGCCCCGCTCCACGCCCGCCGATTCAGCTGCACCGGACACGTTCTCGATCAACATGCCGTTCTCGACACCCGCCTGGCGCAACTCGTCGGGTTTCAGCGAGCGCAGGCTCAGACCCAGGCGACCGTGCGGCGTGCCATCTTCCTTGCTGGCGACCTGTTCACCCTTTTCGGACGCGTTGCCCAGACGGGCTTCGATACGTTCAGTGGAACCCTTGCGCCAGACTTCAAGCTGGATCTTGTCGCCGGGTGCCGCCAGGCCGATGAGCGCGGGCAAGTCGCCGGAAGAAATCAAAGTCCGGCCATCGACCTTGCGGATCACGTCGCCAGGCTCCAGCCCGGCCTTTTCGGCCGGTCCGCCTTTTTCCACCGAGGCGACCAGAGCGCCCTCGGGTTTATCCAGCTTGAACGAGTCCGCCAGGCTTTGATTGACTTCCTGCACCACCACACCAAGGCGCGCATGCTCGACCTTGCCGTGGGCCACGATCTGGTCCTTGATTTTCAATGCCAGGTCGATTGGAATAGCGAACGACAGTCCCTGATAACCGCCGGTGCGGCTATAGATCTGCGAGTTGATGCCAATCACTTCGCCGCGTGTATTGAACAACGGCCCGCCTGAGTTGCCAGGGTTCACTGGCACGTCGGTCTGGATGAATGGAACAGCGCTGTCGTCCGGCAGGGAACGACCCTTGGCGCTGACAATACCAGCGGTAACGGTATTCTCGAAACCGAACGGCGAGCCGATCGCCAGCACCCATTCGCCAACCCGCAGGTCGCTGGTTTTCCCCAACGTTACCGTGGGCAGGTTCTTGGCTTCGATCTTGAGCACGGCCACATCGGTCTTGGGGTCCGCACCCAATACCTTGGCGGTAAATTCGCGCCGGTCGGTCAGCTTGACGACTACTTCCTTGGCGTCGCGCACCACGTGGGCGTTGGTCAGGATCACGCCATCGGGACTCACGATAAAGCCCGAGCCCTGGCCACGTGTAGGCGTCTCCCGCGGAGTGCCTTGGCCTTGGCCCTGCCCCTGCTGGAAGCGGCGGAAAAATTCGAAGAACGGGTCGTTGTTAAATGGGTCTTCGCGTTGGCCGCGGCTGGCTACCGGTCCGTCGTTGGAAGTCTTGGTCATGCCGGTGACGCTGATGTTCACGACGGCGGGGCCGTACTGCGCGGTGATCTGGGAAAAGTCGGTCAGCGCCATCGGCGTGCCAGCCACCGGTGCGCTTAGGGCAGCCGGCACCGACAGCGCGTGCGCTACGTGGACGTTCTGGAAAACCGAGACACTGGCGCCGCCTATGGCGCCCGCTGCGATAAGCGCCACTACCAGGCGTGTGCTCTTGAGGCTGACTGTGTTCATGCTAGCTCCTTGGGTTGGGAAATTGCGATATCCCAACTATGAGGGCCTGCTCTTAGGCCAGTCTTAAAGTCAACCCGGTGCGGGACTTTCGAAAAGCAGTTCGACCTTCAGGCCGCCCAAACGTGTGGACTGGTCGAGCGCAACGGTGGCATGGTGCCTTTCCGCGATCGCCTGGGCAATCGCCAGGCCCAGGCCGCTGCCACTGGCGTTGGCCTGCGTGGTGCGGAAGAAGCGGTCGAATACGCGTTCGCGATCGGCTTGCGCAATACCGGGGCCCGAGTCTTCGACGGTAAGGCACGCGCTATTCCCCCGGCTTTGAACCGACACATCGATCTGGCCGTTGGGCGGTGTGTATTTGATGGCGTTTTCCAGCAGGTTGCGCAAAAGAATCAATAGCGCGTCCGCATCTCCCCGCACCCAGGCCGGCGATGACGGCAGCACGCCCAGATCGACCGGGCGCTCCTGCGCCTGCGGCAACACGTCGGCTACGGCCTGTTGCACCAGGTTCTGCAGGTTCAGGCGTTGCGTCGCCGCGCCGGCCGCGCCGTCGGCATCCTGACGCGCCAGCACCAGCAGTTGGTTCATGAGCCGGATCGCGCGTTCTATACCCTGGTTCAGCCGCGCCGCCGCCAGCGCGCGTGTTTCTTCGTCGCCGGTACGCACCAGCGCCTGGGCTTGCAGCTTGAGCGCGGTCAGCGGTGAGCGCAGTTCATGCGCGGCATTCGACACAAAGGCCTTTTGCGCGTCGAAGGCGGTGTGCAGCCGGCCAAACAACAGGTTGATTTCCTGTACCAGCGGGCGCACCTCGTCTGGCAGGTCGTTGCCGGGCAGCGGCGAGAGATCGTTGATGGCACGCGCCGCCACCTGCTGGCGCGTGCGTTCCAGCGGGGCCAGCGAGCGGCGTATCACCCACCACAGGATCAGCATCAGCAACGGCGCGATCAATGCCATCGGCAACATGGCGCGTGCCGCCAGCGCACGTGCGCGCGATTCGCGGCCGTCCATGTCCTGCGCGATCTGTATGGTCTGCAATGGGGTTTGCACCGAATACACGCGGTACCGCGCGCCGTTTTGCGTCACGTCGGAAAAGCCCAGTACGGCATGCGCCGGCAAGGCAAGGCGATTCGACTGGAACAGCTGGGAGCCGTCCGGTCCCCAGATCTGGATTACGTAATCCACGCCGTTGTTGTCCACGCCTTCGAGCAGCGGCACCGCCAATGGCGGCCCGCCGCGCAGGACATACGCCATCTGTTGCAGGTGGTAGTCGAACATCGCGTCGGCCTGCGCCAATGCGCCGCGGTAGGCCGACACGGCCTGGAACAGAGCCGCCAGCACGATGGCAGTCATGACCGAGCCCAGCAGGCGCCGGCGCAAGGAGTGGGACGGTGCGGCTTGCATAAGGCTTAGTTGCGCGGCATTACATAACCCAGCCCACGCACGGTCTGGATCACGGCATTGCCAAGTTTTTTACGCAGGCCGTGGATGTAAACCTCGACCGCATTGCTGCTGACTTCATCCTTCCAGCTATAGAGCTTTTCCTCGATTTGCGCACGTGAAAAAACCACGCCGGGGCGCGCCATCAATACCTCCAGCACGGCCCACTCGCGCGCCGAGAGCGAAATACTTTCGGACTCCAGTGCACCTTCGACGCGGCGCGTTACTTCGCGCGTAATCGGGTTCAGGCGCAGACCCTGGATTTCCAGCACCGAATCGGCGCGGCCGGTGCTGCGCCGTATCAGCGCCCGGATACGCGCCACCAATTCGTCCAGGTCATAAGGCTTGAGCAGGTAGTCGTCGGCGCCCGCGTCCAGGCCGGCGATACGGTCGCCCACCGCATCACGTGCGGTGAGTACCAGAACGGGAGTCAGGTCCTTGCGGCCGCGCAGGTCCTTCAGCACATCGAGCCCATCGCGCTGCGGCAAACCCAGGTCGAGCAACACCAGGTCGTAACGCTGGCTGCGCAAGGCGGTGTCGGCCATCCTGCCGTCCTTGACCCAGTCCACCGCGAAATGGTCGGCGCGCAGCAGGTCCAGCACAGTCTCACCGATCATTACATCGTCTTCCACCAGCAGCAAACGCACGATCAGGGTCCCGAATGTAAATAAGACATCTTGCGCCGCCGGTCTTAGAGCAGTCTTAACCGGCCAGGCCCGCGGCGCTCAGGGTGGATCGACCCCGATCAGGTCGGCCAGCGCGGCCGTGCTCATCTCCCCGCCGCGGGTGACGGTCAGCCCTGTTTTGGCATTGCGGGCGATGGTGAAAGGTACGCCTTCAATGCCAAGACTGTTGAACAGGAGCAGGTTCTTCTTGACCGCCTTTTCCATCTCGGGCTTGATGCCGGTCGAAGCCGATATGCCGCCCTGGTTGGCAAGCATCGACGTTTCATGTTCCGTCATGCTTTTGCCCGGATCGTCCGACGACAACAATGCGGCGCCCTGCGGCCCGCTGGACGCGTTGAGCAGGCTGACCGGTATCCACACGAACTTGGCCTTCTTTTGCAGCGGGACCGATGCCTCCCACATGCGGCCGCAGTGCGGGCACTGCGGGTCGAAGAAAACATAGACCGGATTGGCGGCCATCATGGAGCCCACCGTGAAACCCTTGGCTTCCGCCGCGACGATCTCCACCGAAGGGCTGCGTTTGGCCCCGGCCGCGGCGGCCGCCGCTGCTTCGGGTTCCTGTTTGGAGCAGCCGCTGACGAGCAGCAACAAAGCCAGCAGGAAGGAGATCGGTAGCACGGATATTTTCAACATGGGACTTTCCAATAGTTTGATCCGAAGCAGCAGAGCCGTTACGCCAACCGCCGGCGATGCCGTGCGATCTGCGCGCGCACCTGGACCGGCGCCGTACCGCCCAGAATATTACGTGCATCGACCGATCCGCGCAGACTCAAGACTTGGTAGATGTCCTGTGCGATGTTGGCGTTAAAACGCTGTAGCACGTCGAGCGGCAATTCCGACAGGTCCACG
>JANYBQ010000505.1 GCA_025360705.1 Betaproteobacteria bacterium
GCCGGCCTCGACGATGCAGATTCGCTCGGGATCCATCACCACGGGCAAATGGTCCCAATCAGCCCAGGCCTGGGGCCAGTCGTTCTTGGCGCCGCGGCCCTTCAGCAAGGACCGCGGATTGCGCGCGTGCTCCCACAGGAACTGCCGGATCTGCTTGCGGCCCCAGCCGGCGCGCGCACACAGCCGCGCGTGCTCCGGGTTCATGACCACCAACAGGTCGCTCGGCATATAGGCGTTGTTGCCGCCTATGGTGGCGGCGACTCCGGCAATCGTCCTGAGCAGCGACTCGGGGGTTTCAGAGAGATGGTCAAGCACATTGTGCGGGGACTCGCACTTGAATACCCAGACGATCGTGTCCTCCCCGCCCGCCAGTTCCTCATGCAGGGGCGGCAGCGAACCGTGTTCCTCGTCCGCAAAACAGAAGCTGTATTGCGACGGCGAACCGAAGGAAGACAACATCGAAAGCCCGGGAATCGCACGCGCCACGTTCTGCAGCGTCAAGGCCACCGCGCGCCCTATGGTGGCGTTGGCGCTGTAGGCCGGCCCCATGCACCCGCGTCCCGACGCGACCCCGGCCGAGTGCGCCGCCGGTCCGCTGAACAGCAGCAAATGGCCACCGGGATGGGTTGTGATGGTTGCGAGATGCAACTGGTACTCGGGCGCGGCCAGCGCCTCCAGCGCTGCCAGTACCAGCGGAAAACGGCTGGCCGTACAGCCCGCCATGACGGCGCAAGCAGCCGCCTGCTCCATGCTCAGCGTCGCGCCGCTGGGCGCCATGGCGGCAATGACAACATCGGTGGCCGGACGCCCGCTCGCGGCGACCATGCTTTCGACCAGGAACCGCGTGGGCGTGATGACGGGCAGGCCGTCGGTCAAGCTCGCGTGCTCGGAAAATGCGTCGAAAGAGGCATGCGCGGCCGGGTCACCGTCACCTCGCGCGAGTCCCTGTATGAACGGGAAGCGTTCGGTGGCGGCAGCCTCCAGAGCGGCCGGTGTGCCGGTTAAGGCCTTTGCGACCTCCTGCGCCGCCACAGTCGCGGCCGCTGTCAATCCCGCGCCACCGGCAAGGCGATCCGACTCCAGCAGGATCAGCGGCAGGCCCGGCATCAGAAAACTGGCGCATACGGCGGCAAAGCGGATGACCTGGTCGGTGCACAACACGGCGGTCGGTATGCCCTGCGCTTCCGCGGCCGCCGCGAGCAACAGGGTTGGCTGCACCACACCCGCGTCGCACAGGCCGAAAAATATCCCATCGATACTCTGCTCTTTCCACTGCGCGACGCGTCTTGCGTGTTGCGACACCGGTTCCAGCAAGAGGTCGGAATACTCGCGCTGCACCGCACCCATTTGCTCCAGCCGGGCAAGAATCGGTGGCGCAACGGGCATCCAGCGGTTGTACGGTGGGCTGAGCTTGCTGTTGTCGAAAAAAACCAGCTTGCGATCCGCGGTCGCGGCGGACCGCGGCGCAAGTTTTCTGTCACTGCGGCGTGGTCGTGGGTCAACCCACTCGAGTTGAGAAGTATTCATGGTGTTCCTTGTATGCTGCGCGACTTACTCGGGTTTGAGTCCGATCTTGTTGATCAACGCACCCCAGCGCTCACCCTCGCGCCCCACCATTTCGCCAAACTTTTCCGGGTCCAAGTAGAAAAGATCCAGCCCGATGCCCGTCAGGCTGTTTCGGATTTCCGCATCCTGCTGGACCTCGTAGATCGCGCGATTGAGTTGGCCGACGATGCTGCGCGGCGTGCCGGCACGCGCAAACATGCCAAACCACGCACCGGCATCGAAACCCGCAAAACCATGCTCGGCTATGGTCGCTGCGTCGGGAAACGACATGGATCTTTTACTGGTGGTGGCGCCCAATATGCGCAGCTTGCCCGACTTGACATGCGGCGCAAGCGTCACCCAGGTCGCCATCTGCACCTGGGTCCGGCCTGCCAGCAGTTCGATCAGTGCCTGCCCTTCGCCTTTAAATGGCACAACCACCATATCTATACCGGCGCGTGTCATGAAATCTGCGCCGGCAAGCCGGTCGAAAGAGCCCGAGGCTGCAACACCGAAATTGAGCGCGCCGGGACGCGCCTTTGCGTAATCTATGAATTCGCCGAGATTGCGCACAGGCGTGTTGGCATTAACCGCCAACAACATGGGCATGGACGCAACGGGCGTGATCGGGGCCAGGTCGCGCGACACGACTATCTTCGATTCTGGATACATATGCGGCGCCATCACCACGTTCGCCGAGCCCAGCAACAGTGTGTACCCATCCGCCGGTTGCTGCATCACGGTCTGGATGGCAATAAGCGCTCCGGCGCCAGGCCTGTTTTCAATAACGATCGGCTGTCCTAGCAAGGCGCTTAGCTTGTTCACGTAGGTCCGCGTCAGTGTGTCGAGCGTACCGCCGACGCCGGACGCCAAGATAAGCTTGATCGGCTTGTCCGGATAAGCCGCCAACGCGCTGGACAACAACATCGTGAAAGCCAGCGCAAGCCGGACCATGGTGGTCAGCAATGGATGCATGCAAGTCTCCTGGGTTGTTTTCTCTGCCGCGCCGAATGCGAATAAATACTACGGCCGATTGCGAAGTGCCGACACAGAGGCACAGCAGGCTGTTTTGCAATATGAACTTATTGAACTTATGAGGCGGCGGCTTTTGCGCCATGCGGTTCCAGCCGCATCGCTGCGTCCCAGACCCGCGCGGACAGCTGCTAAAGTGGGATCACAAAAACTGGAGGCACACCATACTGAACTTCCTGCCCGCTCCGTTGGTCGGCGTTATCGCCAGCGTTCTGATGGTGCTCAACGCCTCGTTCTGGGTCCCCTTGCTGCTGATCTTTTCGCTGCTCAAGCTGGCGATTCCAATCTCGGCCGTGCGGCGCGCGATAGCACCCGTGTTACTGCGGATCGCGGAGTCCTGGATCTGGTGCAACAGCGCCTGGATGGCATTGACCCAGCGTACCGTTTGGAACGTGGAGGGTCTTCAAGGTCTGCACAAACACAGCTGGTATATGGTCACCTGCAACCATCAGTCCTGGGTCAACATCCTGGTGCTGCAACACTTGCTGAACCGCCGCATCCCGCTGCTCAAATTCTTTCTGAAGCAGCAATTGATCTGGGTGCCGGTGATGGGCCTGGCATGGTGGGCTCTGGACTTTCCGTTCATGCGCCGGCACAGCGAAGAGTTCCTGAAAGAACACCCCGAGATGCGCGGCAAGGACCAGGAGACCACGCGCAAAGCGTGCGAGAAATTTGCGCTGATGCCGACCAGCGTCATGAACTTTACCGAAGGCACGCGTTTTACGCCGGCAAAACACGCGCGCCAGCAGTCGCCCTACGTCCATCTGCTTAAACCCAAGGCCGGCGGTATGGCATTGGCGCTTAGCGCCATGGGCGAGAAGTTCCAGGCCGTGCTGGACATGACCATCGTCTATCCGGATGGCACTCCGACTTTCTGGCAGTTTTTGCAAGGC
>JANYBQ010000512.1 GCA_025360705.1 Betaproteobacteria bacterium
GACACCGGAGACGCGAAACGTGCGGACGGCAGCCGCTCGCGCGACGAGCACCTGCGCACCCGGATTTTTTCAACAGCAGCGAGTTCCCCGAGATGGTCTACAAGTCGACCAAATTCAACTTCAATGGCGATACGCTGGAAAGCGTGGATGGCACCTTGACCTTGCTGGGAGTCACCAAGCCTGTCAAATTGACCGTGAGTGCGTTGAAGTGCGGTCCCCATCCGTTCAACAAAAAGCCAGTGTGTGGCGCCGACGCCGAGGGCTCGTTCAAACGTACCGACTTCGGGATGAAATTCGGCGTCCCCGCGATCTCGGACGAGGTCAAGCTCAGCTTCAGCGTCTTGGCCTATCAGGAATAAGATCGGCCTGCACCTGGATCGTGGCCACGCAACGCGGCCTGAGTCGCTTGCCCAGGGAAAGGGCCGCTGTTGCACGATACGGATTCAATTTTATTCATCGGGAGTGTCCATGGATCGTCGACAGTTTGCTTCTTCTTCAACCTGCTCGGTCACCACATTGTTGTTGCTTGCGCATGCGCAAGCCCGCGCCTTGTCACTCGGCGACTTGACCAACACGGAGGCATCGCAGGGACTTAAGGTCGCGCTCGAAAAAGGCGCGTTGGCGGCGGTTAACCTGTTGGGCCGGCCAGACGGATTTCTCGGCAACGAGAAAGTGCGCATTCCCTTGCCTGGGTTTTTGCAGGACGTCGCCAAGTTGCTAAAGACCCTGGGGCAGGGCAAACGCGTGGATGAGTTGGTTACGTCCATGAACCGCGCGGCCGAGGCGGCTGTTCCAATGGCCAAGGATCTGCTGGTGTCTGCCGTCAAGGCCATGACGGTCACCGATGCCAAGAAGATTCTCTCGGGCGGCGATACCTCGATGACTGGGTTTTTCGCCGAGAAGACGCGCGAACCGCTAGGCATTCGTTTTCTTCCGGTGGTAACTCAGGCGATCGAGAAAGTCGGTTTGGCCGCGCAGTACAACTCTGTGGCCGCCAAGGCGGCGGGCATGGGGCTGATGAAAAAGGAAGACGCCAACATCCAGCAGTATGTCACCGGCAAGTCGCTCGATGGCCTCTTTTACATGATCGGCGAAGAAGAGAAAAAGATACGCCAGGACCCGATTGGCACTGGCAGCGCGGTGCTCAAGAAAGTATTTGGCGCATTGAAGTAGCCGGCGCTGGGTCACGTGCGTATTGCGCAGCCAGAAAATCTGGCGGTCCAGACAGGCCATGCCTGTGCAGTCGGGATAATGGGACCATGCGTTCCGCGATCGTTGCTACTGTCTGCCTTGCGGCTTTGATCCTTGCGGCATGTGGGCCGACCTTCAACTGGCGTGAGACATCTATCTCTGATACGTCCCTCAGCGCACTTTTTCCGTGTAAACCACAGAAAGCCTCGCGCCGGCTTGCATTGGGGGGCGCGGAGGTGGAGTTGCACATGACCAGTTGTGACGCCGGCGGCATCACTTTGGCAATTGGGCACGCCACCATGCCAGAGCCGGCGATGGCAGGTCCGGCATTGCTGCAATGGCGGGAGGCGACGCTTGCTGGCATGCGCGCCAAATCGTCAAACGCTTCGCCGTTGCGACTCGCCGGTGCCAACGAGACCCCGCAGTCGGTGCGGGTGCAGGCGCTTGGAATCAAGCCCGGTGGCGGTGAGCTTGCCTTGGAGGCCGCCTGGTTTGCGCGCGACACCGAGGTTTTCGGTGCGCTGCTATATGGCGACGCGCCGAGTCCCGACGTGGTTGACACTTTTTTCTCAGGGCTTAAATTTAGATGAGTCTTCTTACGAGGCGCTCGGCGGTGCCGGCCTTCCTGATATTTGCGTTTGCCTACTTTCTGTCAACGTTAATTAGCGCGATTACCGCGGCGCTCTCACCAGTCTTGTCCCGCGAATTCGCATTGCAGGCGCGCGATCTGGGCCTGCTCGCGGGTGGGTACTTCCTTGGCTTCGCAATCACGCAACTGCCATTGGGAAAATGGCTTGACCGTCACGGTCCCAAGCGCGTGATCGTCGGCTTTCTAGCGATGGCGATCCTGGGTTGCGTGGCGTTTGCATTTGCCAATACGTTAGCGGGCTTGCTGTCAGCGCGCGTGTTGTGTGGTGCGGGGCTCAGCGCCTGTTTGATGGCGCCGTTGACAGGTTATCGGCGCTGGTTTGCGCCGGCGATCCAGATGCGAGCCAACTCGTGGATGCTTATGACCGGTTCGCTGGGAATGATTGCATCGACCTTACCGGTTCAATGGCTGGTGCCTTTAGTTGGATGGCGGCCTATATTTCTGGCTCTTGCGCTGCTGTTGTTACTGGCCGGAGCATTGATCGCGTGGCGTGCACCCGCGTGGACCGGACCGAGAGGCAATACGGGCCTGCCGCCTTCGCATTCCGGTTACGCCGCCGTGTGGCGCCACCCTTACTTTCGCGCCATGGCCCCGGTAGGTTTTTTTTGTTACGGCGGATTGTTGGCGGTGCAGACTTTATGGGCCGCGCCCTGGATGGTAAAGGTAGCCGGGTATTCCGCGTTGCAGGCCGCCACGGGCCTGTTCTGGATCAATGTGGCGATGTTGTGCACCTTCTGGTTCTGGGGGCTGGTCAATCCTTGGCTGGCCCGGCGCGGACTCCATGCAGACCGCCTCATGACGCTGGGCCTGCCGCTGAGTTTTATGTTTCTCGCTATCACTATCGTAGTGGGAGATCGTTATTCTGCCTGGACCGGCGTCTTGTTGGTTTTCTATTGCGTGGCTGGCAGTTTCATCTCTCCTTCGCAGCCGGCTGTTGGAATGGCTTTTACGTCAGAGGTGGCGGGCCGGGCCTTGTCGGCTTACAACCTGGTCATCTTCGCCGGCGTGTTTGCGATCCAGTGGGGCATTGGTTTGATGGTCGATGGCCTGATGGCGCTCGGCGCTTCGCAGACGCTATCGTTTCGACTTGCGTTTGCGGCTTTCCTCGGCTGCTGTATCGCGTCGTACCTGCATTTCAAACGCGCGACGGGCCATAATCGTTCGCCAATAACATCATGACTACCGGCATCTTCATCATCGCCCACACCCCGCTGGCCAGTGCGCTGCGCAAGTGCGTTTTACATGTATTTCCGGATAGCGCTCTGGCCGTGGTGGCATTTGACGTCGATGGCGATATGCCGTTCGAGCAGACTCTGGCCGGCGCGGTGCGCGCCATGGCGCAGTTGCCCGACGCTTGTACGCTGGTGTTAACCGATGTGTTTGGCGCCACACCGTGCAATGTGGCGCAAAAAATGGTCGATGGCCCCAAGTCGCGTTTGATCGCCGGCGTCAATCTTCCGATGTTGCTGCGCGCCGTGACATATCGGGGTGAACCCCTGGACGGATTGGTGGCGCGCGCAATGGCGGGCGGTACACAAGGCGTGATGCAGGTGGCGACAGTCGCGCCGCAAAACCAGGCCAAGATGAAGAATGATCAAGACTACAACGACCATCAGCAATAAGCTGGGGCTGCACGCCCGCGCCTCGGCAAAACTGACCAAGCTGGCCGGCGGTTTTCCGTGCGAAGTGTGGATGTCGCGCGGCGAGCGGCGTGTCAATGCAAAAAGCATCATGGGCGTGATGATGCTGGCGGCCGGGATCGGCACGCTGGTTGAAATCGAAACCAGCGGCGATCGCGAGCAGGAGGCGTCGGACGCCTTGCTGGCATTGATCGCGGATAAATTTGGAGAAGGCGAGTGACATTCGCTATCCACGGCCTGGCGGTCGCCCGTGGCATTGCGATTGGACGCGCGGTGCTGGTGGCATCCAGCCGGCTGGACGTAGCGCATTACTTCATCACGGCCAGCCAGATTGAGGCTGAAATCGCCCGTGTGCGATTCGGGCGCAACGCGGTAATCGACGAAATTCACCGGCTTCAGCGCACCATTGCCTTGATGGGCCCCAAGGAAGCGCCCCACGAACTGGCCGCGTTGCTTGACGTGCACCTGCTGTTGCTTCAGGACGAAGAACTTATCCTCGGTGTCAAGCATTGGATCGCGGACCGTTTGTACAACGCCGAATGGGCCTTGACCACGCAGCTCGAAGTAGTCGCGCGCCAATTCGACGAAATGGAGGACGAGTATCTGCGCGAGCGCAAGGCCGACCTTGAGCAAATAACCGAAAAGGTTTTGGCCGCCATGAAGGGCCTTTCCTCGCCGGTTGTTCCGCCTACCCCGCGCCTGCCGCGCAAGCCCTCGCAACAGGACCTTTTGCTCGACGACACGGTGGACGTGCCGCTGATCCTTATCGCGCATGATTTGTCACCCGCCGACATGCTGCAATTCAAGCAGAGTGTTTTTGCGGGTTTCGTGACCGATGTCGGTGGCAAGACATCGCATACCGCCATCGTGGCGCGCAGCATGGATATCCCGGCCGTGGTGGGTGCGCGCCTGTCCAGCCAACTGGTGCGTCAGGACGACTGGGTGGTGGTCGACGGCGACGCGGGCGTGGTGATCGTCGATCCCTCTGCAATCATCCTGGCGGAATATGGCTTCAAGCAGCGCCAGGGCGAGATCGAACGCGGGCGCCTGTCGCGTCTGCTGCATACGCCGGCGGTAACGCTGGACGGCCAAAAGGTGGAACTGCTGGCCAATATCGAGATGCCCGAAGATGCGCCGGGCGCGGTCAAGTCGGGTGCGGTTGGCGTAGGCTTGTTTCGCAGCGAGTTTCTTTTCATGGGTCGCCTCGGTAGACTGCCCGACGAGCAGGAGCAATACGAAGCGTATGTCCGTGCGATCGAGGGAATGCGGGGCCTGCCCGTTACCATCCGCACGGTGGACATCGGCGCCGATAAACCGCTGGACAAGTCAACCCGCGAAGATTCGCATCTGAACCCGGCCTTGGGCCTGCGCGCGATTCGCTGGAGCCTGGCCGACCCGGACATGTTTTTGACCCAGTTGCGTGCCATCCTGCGCGCGGCCGCGGTTGGCCGCGTGAATCTGCTGATCCCAATGCTCGCCCATGCAAGCGAGATCCGCCAAACCTTGTCCTTGCTGGACCATGCCCGCGCTCAGCTGGACAACCGGGGTATTGCATTCGGGCCGGTGCAGTTGGGCGCGATGATAGAAATTCCCGCCGCTGCGCTGACACTTAACTTGTTTCTGAAGTACTTCGATTTTTTGTCGATCGGCACCAACGACCTGATCCAGTACACGCTGGCAATCGACCGTGCGGATGAGTCGGTGGCGCATCTTTACGACCCGTTGCATCCGGCGGTATTGCGACTTATCGCGAACACGATTACTGAATGCAACCGGCAGTCCAAAGGTGTCAGCGTGTGCGGCGAGATGGCGGGGGACACCAGTTTGACGCGGCTGCTGCTCGGCCTGGGTCTGCGCAGTTTTTCGATGCACCCGGCGCAGATCCTGGCGGTCAAGCAGGAGGTATTACGCGCGGATACCGGCAAACTTCGCGCCTGGGCCGACCTGGTGATGACTGACGATGAGCCGGGCAAGTACCTGATAAACGCCTAGCCGCGGCGGGCCGTCTACCGCCGGTATCGTTGCCGCTATGGCTGAACGACGGCCAGGGACAGCGCCACCGATTGTGCTGCCGCATGCGCCTGCTGGTCGGCGTGGTAGCTGGAGCGCACCATCGCGCCTACGGCCGCATGGCTGAAGCCCATTTCCATCGCCTTAACCTCGAACATCTTGAAGGTGTCGGGGTGTACATACCGTTTGACGGTCAGGTGGCTGGTGCTCGGCGCCAGGTACTGGCCAATGGTCAGCATGTTGATGCCGTGCGCGCGCATGTCGCGCATCACGTCCAGGATTTCCTCATCGGTTTCGCCCAGTCCCACCATCAGGCCGCTTTTGGTGGGCACGTCGGGAAATAACGCCTTGAACTTCTTGAGCAGGTTCAGGCTGAACGCATAGTCCGACCCCGGGCGCGCCTGCTTGTACAGGCGCGGCACCGTCTCTATGTTGTGATTCATTACATCCGGTGGTGCCGCCTTTAAAATTTCAAGCGCCCGGTCGTCGCGACCGCGAAAGTCGGGCACCAGGATTTCAATCTGCGTTAGGGGCGACAGCTCGCGGGTCTTGCGAATGCAATCCACAAAATGCTGGCTGCCGCCGTCGCGCAGGTCGTCTCGGTCCACGCTGGTAATTACCACGTAGTTGAGAGCCAACGTGGCAATCGTATGGGCCAGGTTCAAAGGCTCGTTGGGGTCCAGCGGGTCGGGCCGGCCGTGACCGACGTCGCAGAACGGGCAGCGGCGCGTGCACTTGTCGCCCATGATCATGAAAGTGGCGGTGCCCTTGCCAAAACATTCGCCAATATTCGGACAGGAGGCTTCCTCGCACACCGTGACAAGATTGTTCTTGCGCAGGATGTCCTTGATTTCGTAGAAGCGGGTGCTGGGTGAACCGGCCCGAACGCGGATCCAGGGCGGCTTCTTCAGTATTTCCCCCGGCACCACCTTGACCGGAATACGCGCGAGTTTTGCGCCGGCCTTTTGCTTCAGTGTTGCGTCATAACCGGCCATCGGTTGGACTTCTCGGACAACGCCGGATATGGGGCTGCTCATGGTGTGCAAGACGACCGCTTAAGGCGCCAGATAGGTGACAAGCTTGTGACTCAGTACATCGGCGGCTTCAGGCCCGCCGACAGTTACGCCGATTGTAGAAAGGTCCACGGCCGGCAGCCCCGCATAACCGCAAGGGTTGATACGCGAGAAGGGTTCGAGGTCCATCGCGACGTTCAGGGCGAGGCCGTGGTAGGTACAGTTGCGGCTGACCTTGATGCCGAGGGCCGCGATCTTTCCCAAGCCCGTGAAGTCGGGTGAGCGGGATTGCACATCATTTGGCGTGCGTCGCACCGGGCGCTGGGTCAGCATTGCGTGCGACGCCGGGTCGTCCAGCCGTACATAGATGCCCGGCGCTCCCGCGACGCGGTGGCCCGTCACGCCGAAATGCGTCAGCGTACGGATAACCGCTTCCTCCAGCCGATACACAAACTCTTTCACGAAGTAACCCCTGCGTCTGAGATCGATCAAGGGATAGGCGACCACCTGGCCCGGTCCGTGGTAAGTGACCTGGCCGCCCCGGTTGGCGGCTACCACCGGGATGTTGCCGGGGTTCAGCAGATGTTCCGGTTT
>JANYBQ010000535.1 GCA_025360705.1 Betaproteobacteria bacterium
CCCGATCGCGTTGGCCGAGATATCGTTGGCCGGCGCATTGGTATGGTTCACCTGGATATTGTCATAGTCCAGCATGAAGCGGACCGTCTCATTGGGATACCAGTTCAGCCCGGCACTCCAGACATTCTGCACGCCACCGGCGACACCGCCCGCCGCAATCCCCGGCAGGTAGTCGAGATTCATGCTGCTGTAACGCGCCGCCACTTCCCACGCCCCCAAGCCGTTCTTGCCCAGCGGCGTAGCGGGCACCAGACCATGGAAACTGGCTGTCACCGGGTCATAGGGCCGCGACTCTCCCGTCAGCGACCATGTCGCCATGGCGTACCAGCCATGAAATGACGGGTCGGGAAGCGCGCTGGCCCGTTCGACGTCATAGTGAAACCACCCACCCTGCCCGAACAGCCGGCCCAGATTGAGCGCCGTCTCCAAACCAAATTCGGTCACATGCCGCGCGTCCAACGCCCCGGTGTCTACCGTCTTGCTCCCGTCCACCGAGACTTCCGGCCCGGCGCTGAACTCGATTGCGTTGGGCGACGCCGATCCCGGCACTATATCGGCAGTCTTGAAGACATAGCTCGTGTCGGCGTTTGCGAGCCACTTCACATCATTGCGGTTGACGGCCAGCCAGGCGACCCGCGCCACCAGCCCCTGCTGCTCATCGAATGTCGCCGCGTCGGTGGTCTTGCCGCCGGTCAAGGCCACCGATACCAGATAGTCGTCGCCTTGCGCGAAAATTTCCGCGCCCTCGCGCCCGCTGCCGGCCGCGATGGAGCGAACGATGGTCACGACGGTAGGCCGTTCCATCAGCACCAGGTTGGCGCCGCCGGTTGCATCCTCCATGCTGTCATAGGCCGAAAATGCTCCAATGCGGAAGGCCAGCGGATGGGCGCCGTCATACTCTATATAGACGCGGTACAGATACCCGCTTCTCTCGGTGCCGCTGCCGCCGAAATCATAGGTGAAATTATAAGACCAGTCGCGCCAGGCGGTGCCCACGAACCCGAACTGTGCCCGGCGAAAATTGGTGCCGCTGTTGAGGTCGACACCGGCCGGATTGCGCCCTTGCGCAAAATAGGCGGCATCAAACTGTACCGTAGCGCGCAGTGCGAAATGAAAGTCACCGTCCGCAGTGGTCACGGTCAATCGTCCCTTGTCGATGTCCACCTGAGACTGAGCATCCATTCGCTTGCGGATTTGTGCAATTTGCGCCGCAGTTCCGCGCTGCAGATCCGCAAGCCCCGGATCGGGCGCTCTTGCGGCCTTAAGTTCCGCCAGTTGGCGCTGCACCTCTTTAAGCTGCTGTTCCAGCCGGTCGACGCGCGCATCTCCGGCCGACGCCGCCCCCGGCCAGGCCAGGCAGACGCACAAAGCCGCGACGCCAAGCCCTGCCGGCCTGGATGCCAGTTTCCGTTTGCTGTTCAACACGCCCTATCGCCAATGTTTCCTGGCTTGACCGGTACCATACATAGCAAATAGGAGAAAAACCGCCAGCGCCCGTGTCAAAATCCAACGCGGAAGGACAGCGCCAGGATATCGACGGCGACATCATACTGACCGTTCAGCACCACCGAATGGGTGATGGAATCGGTATTGTTGATGCTGCTGTTCATGTTGGGATGGGCAAGGGAAAAGGAATGGCCATAGGCGCCCTCCACGACCATGGAGTCGCTCAACTGGTATGACGATCCGAACCCCAGCAGATAGCGGTCGCCGTCGGGCAGGCTGACGGCACGGAACCGGCTGGTCACCGGCGTTTCATCGAACGCAATGCCGCCCTTCAGCGACCAGCGCTCATCCAGCTTATAGCTGCCGCCGACCGCGATCATCCAGCTGTCGCGGTAGCCCTCGGTATTGGCGAAAGGCGCATTCTGGCTTTGAATCACCACATCCTTGAAAACGCTCCACTGGGTGAACTGGATATCGGCGGCGAGCGTGAATTGCGGGTCGATATCGGTTGTCACGCTGAGCCCCGTGGTGGCGGGAAGCCGCGTCTTGGCGCTGGCTGCTCCGTTGACCAGTCCCAGCAGCGGGCTTGTCCCGGTAAAATCCAGACTGCCTTCGATCTTGTGGTCGATTGCCGAGCGATAGGTCAGCCCCACGCGCGTGCCGTCGTCAAACGCGGCCAACAACCCGGCATTGAAGCCGAACGCCCAGTCATGGGCCTTGAAGCGATAAAAAGCGTCGGGCGCGCCGGGACCGAACATCGCCGCCTGGTTGATGGCGCTGGTGACGTCCAGCTTCATATATTGCGCCGATACCCCTGCTCCGACCGACCATGTGTCGTCGATCCGATAGGCGATGTTGGGATTGATGTCGGCCGAAAGTGCCGATGTCTTGGTGCCCAGGTAGCGGCCATACCAGGCCTTGTCATACTCATTGGCATTGCCGAAGGGCGCGGTGACCGCGATCCCGGCCGAAAAGCCGCTGCCCAGTTCAAACGCGCCATAAAGGTTGGGAATAAGTGCGACGCGCCCGCTATCGCCGCCATTGTTGCCGGCAATGGGCGTGCCGCCGGTCCGCGCAACGCCGCTGAACTGAAACGACGGCAGAATGATGGCGCTGCCGACTTCCCATTCGCTGCCCTTGACGCGGGTCATGCCGGCGGGATTTGCGAACACCGTGTCCGGACCGCTGGCCCGCGAACCGTTACCCGCATAGCTCATGGCCACGGCTTCGGCGCTGTTTTCGCGCACCATGAAGCCTGCCGCCGACGCGGGAACCGGCGTCAGCAGCAGTGCCGCAATGGCGAAGGGAAGGAGTATGGAAATTCCGCGCATGTCTTTCCGTCTGGGCATGGAGGAAAGAATATGGCGCAAATCTGAATAAATTGCCCGCCGGTTCCGATAAATTTCTCTTCAAAAACTGCGCTGAATCGGCCGGATCGCGCGAAAATCGCCGATCTGGACCAAGGAAGTCAGCGGGACGGTATCCGGCACCTAGCTGGGGAAGCAGGCCGACGCCGTCAGTGTCACAGGCGGCATGATGAAGCCGGTCGCAAACTGGGGATTGAAGCTCGCCTGAACCTGATTGCCGCAACCGACTGATGTGACCGTAAAGGCCGAACTGGGTGGAGCAAGGCCAAAGCTTTGAGCAGACGCATAGCTCTGTATCTGCGCGGTCGTTCCGCATAGAGTTTTGTTCACACTTGCGCATCTTGCCGCAGCTTCAGCGCCCTGCTGCAAGGCCAATTGCGCCCAGCAAAGCAAGCCCACCTCAACTGCCCCGACGACCATTGCAAAAAAAGCCGGCGCGGTCAGGCCGAATTCCAGCGCGACCCCTCCACGTCGATTTCCAAGAAACCGCCGAGCAATCATTTGATTCGCACCGTTGAAGTTGCGGTCTGGGCATAGGTTGCCGGGACACCCGGATAGGGAATCAACGTCGTATAGGACCGGGACGCCGACGCTCTCACATAAGTAGCCGCCATTGTTCCATCCGGACATGTTGAACCGGACGCGGCGGCAGCAATTCCGCCTGCGGAGGGGCATCCGAAAAATTGAATGGGATCGGGTGAGGCGTTTATCCCCGCAGTCGATGTGGCGTTGACCACAGCGTTGGAAATGGCCGGTGCGTTAAAGCCATGAATGGCAGCATACTCGGCTCCGACCTGAGCAGAAGTCTGCACTTGCATGTTGCTGTAATACGCCAAGCCGAGATCGCCGCTGACCACAAGTACCATGCTGAATACGCCGCCGATGATCGCAAATTCAATTGCGGCCACCCCTTGATCGCGTTGAAAAAAATTGCGCAACAGGCGGCCTACCGTTTCCTTGATCGTTATGCGGTTTGTCACTGGGGCCGCCTTTTGAATTGCGTCCATCATTCGACCAGACTCGCTTGAGAAGCCCCGATGGGCCGGGTGCCATATCCGGAGCAATTGATGGCCAGATCGGAATTGCCCACAAAGGTAATGGTGTCGCCTATCAACTGTGTGCAATTTGTGCTGGTGCTGGCGCCGCCCGCATACTGCACGGCTGCATCCGGCAAATAGACCGCGCCGCCCAGAATCTGTCCGGCTCCACCATTGAACTTGAAGGTCGTGGTGATCGGCATATTACGGTCGCCGAATATGGCAATTCCGGCCAATGGGCCGGTTGTGGGCGCTGTGATCGCGACCACGGCCCCGCCGTTGATCGTGGCGGAGGCATAATTGGCGTTCGTGCTGGACGTGAATATGATCGTGACGCCGGTACCGGTGATCGACGCACCGCCTGCCACCTGCAACGAACCGCGATCGATATAATAGGTGCCGGGATTGAGGGTGACATTGGCGCCGGCATTGAGCTGCAGGCCATTGCAATAGACGCCGGGGTTCAGGGTCGTCGTATTCTTGACCGTGAGATTGTTGTGATTACACCCGGCGAAAGCCGGCAGCACAACATTGGCATAGGGGTCGCTTGCCGGAGAGACGCTGGTATTGATGCCGTTTGTGGCGGTGATTCCGGCTCCGCCCGATATATTGCCCACCACATTGACGGAGTAAGCACTGATGGTCGCAGATCCCGTATTGACGAGTCCGCTCGCATTGGCTGAGTCATCGTAAAGGCTGCAGGCGCTCAGAGCGATGGCACTGGTGCCTTTCGACGTCACGCCACCGCTGACCGCGGCGTTCAACGAAAGGACGCATCCATTGCCATTGTTTCCCGGAAGCGCCACCGCACGCCCGGTGATTGCCACGGTCGTGGAGTTGTATATCGAGGATAGCAACCGGTTCTGTTGCGTGGTCACAATGACCTCAACCGAGCTCTGGTTCGACGTGTAACTTCCTGAAGCCGCCGGCCGGTTGACCACTATTGTCGTACCGGACACGCCCGCGAGATAGCCATAGGTTGAAATCACCCCGCCCGCCTGCGTATTCAAATTGCTAGTGGTATTGAGACCGTATTGCGTCGCCGCACTCAGCGCCGCCGAATCCGCGGCGCCTTGCAGCGTCTGGTGCGTGTTGTACCAAAGGCCGCCTTCCGTGGCCAAGCCCGCCGCGCCGATCAATACGGGAGAAACCAGGGCCGCGATAATCGCATAGTTGCCCGATTGATTTTGCAGAAACGTTCGCAGGATGCGAGAGAAGCTGATGAGGCGGGACGGACCGGTTCGCATTTCGGTTCCAGCGGGCACACAATCCTTACGTTCAAACATATCCCTGCACTCCCGTCATAAGCCACTCACGCGAGTCCTGGATTGCTTCCAGGAACTGAAAATCCGCCGACCGATTCCCTGCTACCTCAAGCGGGAAGCGGTATTTCCATCGACATGGGCTTCTTGAGGGTTTGAACCGCCGGAAGGCTCCACGTCCCTGGGACATGACACTAGGACGACTCTGTATACAGTTGGTTTCGTTTATCGCGGCAATTTCAATCAATCCCACCAAGGCAGATCGATTTGCCTGCACCAAGGCCGAAAGCGCGTCCTTTGGCGGCATAAATGCTTTGATACCTGTTTGCAGCCGTTGCCGCCACGCGTCGTAAAACTCAAGGGCGCTGCGACATGCCTGGAGATGGCACGGCATTTGCACTTGTTAATTAAAGTTTAAGTGGGGAGTCTTACTGTGAAACGCGTTTCGTTCCATTTTGCTACAGAATATGTGAGCCTTCAGAAAGAGCCGTTGCCTTGGGGTTCCAAGCCGGCGCCAATCCTGTTCGGCAAATACCGTAAGCCACACGCCAAGAAACGTCCGGCCTTTGGCCGCCGTCCAGCCGATTTCGCGCAGGCGCCCTCCAACCCTAAGTCCTGACGGCGGCCATCGTGCGATGACAAAGCCGCAATCGCGTCGGTTGGCTAGCCAACTGCGCCTTTGCGCGTCGGTGCACCGTCAGGGGTTGCTTTTCAGGTAAGAGCTGAACACGAAGCCCTGCTGCGGCTTCTCTTTTTCATTTTTGGCAACGGTTTCGACAAGCGTCCAGTTTCCGCGTTCCTCAATGATCCTGACCTCGGCGCCCCGCGGCAACGTCAGGACCACGGCGCCCTTTGCCCCCGATGTGGCGCGCAAATTCGCGGCATGGTTCACAACGGCCATCTTTCGCTCGACGGTGGGCTTTGCAGGCGGTGCGGCGGCCCGGATCGGGGGCGCGGTATAGGCAACGCCGCCCAAAAGACCGCCCGTCACCGTAGCGATGTTCGACCTCACATCGTCCGGCAAATACATTTCCAGGTGTGGATAGAAGAATATCAGCGGCGTGATCACACACACCGCCACAACGAAGTCGCGCATCAGGCCACGCTTGGAACTGACAACGGGCTCTTCTTCGATGGGATCGTCAATGCTGCGCATCCGCCGCGGCGCGGGCATGGGCACATCGCTTTGCACCACGCGCGCGCGTGCACGATCCAGCGCCACCTTTGCGTGCCCCAGTTCAACCTCGCGGTTCACCAGGCTGGCTCGCAATGCCGCAACCTCCTTTTGCAGACCCTGGACATAGGCATCGTCCTTGCGGCTGAAACCGTCCTGGTTCTTGGCGTCCGCCAGCGCCCTCTCCGCGGCTTCGCACCGCGCGTTTGCAGCAGCCAGCGCGACGTCGGACTGCGCGCGTGCCCTTTCCATCGTGGCGGCCAGCCGCAAGTCCTCTTCTGTTTTCCAGGTCTTGGCCGCCGCCAGCAGGGACGCCTCCAATTCCTGCCGCCGTTGCTCACGCTCCTGCTCCAGCGCCGTGCGGTGCTGGTCAAGCTCAAGATCTCGCCTTATCAGGAGCGACTGTATTCTCGCCAGTTCGTCGCGCGATGCACCGGAGTCATCTTCGTTCGCCGCCGAATGGATGTCAGGCCGGGCCTGGGCTTCGGCCAGCGCAATTTCCAGCGCCTTGCACTTTCGCGACGTCTCGGACAGTACAACCGCGCTTTTCGCTTTCCAGCGCTCGCGCTCTGTCTCAAGCCGCTGCTCTGCCTCCAGCTGCCAACGCGCATGCTCTTGCGCCAGTGCCTGGGAACGGTCGCCCTGGCTCTCGGTTTTCCAGCGCCGGCGTTCCGCCTCGAGACGCTTTTCTGTTTCCACCTGCCAACGCGCCGATTCCTGCGCAACGGCCACGGACAGATCGCCGGTGCTTTCGGCTTTCCATCGCAGGCGCTCCGCCTCGATGCGCTGGTCTGCTTCAACCTGCCAACGAGCGCGTTCCTGCGCAATGGCCCTAGACAACTCGCCGGCGCTTTCGGTCTTCCACAGCAGGCGCTCGGTCTCGATACGCTGATCGGCTTCGGCCTGCCAGCGTGCCCGTTCCTGCCCAATGGTGCCGGACAGCTCGCCTGCGCTTTCGCCCTTCCATCGCGCGCGCTCCGTCTCGATGCGCTGGTCGGATTCAGCCAGCCAGCGCGCGCGTTCCTGTGCGATGGCCTCTGACAGCTCGCCTGCGCTTTCACTTTTCAACCGCGCGCGCTCTGCCGCAAGGCGCTCTTCCGTCTGCGCCTGCCAAAGCGCACGCTCCTGCGTGACCTTTTGTTCTGCCTGCGCTTCGGCCTGGGCGATGCCTTTGTCGCCCGCGGACTTGCGGGACTTTTGTTCCGATTGCCACTCCGCCTTCGCCTGGGTGATGGCCTCTGTCAGGTGCTGCTGCAGCTGTTGCTCCCACCCGGCCCGCGCCTTGGCCAGCTCGGTGTCTTTCTCTGCCTTGGCCTGCTCCAGCGCCGCGCGCAGCTCGGTCAATTCGGACTCGCGCACTGCAAACAGCGAGTGCATCTTGTCCAGTTGATTGTGCAGGATGGGATTGTCCGCATCCACGCCGCGCGCCGTCGCCTTTTCTTCCTCTCCCGGTTCTAATGGAAGCGGCTCGAGCAAAACCGGGACGTGATGGATCTTGAGGGTTGTGGCGCCTTCTTCCTCCAGGGTCATGATCCGCAGCAGCAGCGTGTGCTCCGCAAGATTGTCCGGCAGCAGATAGCTAAGCCCCTCCAACTCGTCGGACGCCAGCGACCAGGAGCCGTCGCCATTGTTGCGCCCGGCGGACAATCTGGCGCGCTGCGGCACAAATTCCACCCGCAGCGACAGCCGGCCACGGCGCTTCTTGAAGGGCGCCACCAGCGAGACGAAATCGAGCGGAATTGTCCGCTGGATCACAGGCGCCCGGATGACGTCGGCAGCCGTAAGGCTGGCGAACGCCGGAGCTTGGACCTCCACCTTCTTGGAAAACTTGGTTACACGTTGCAGCATCGCGCTAAGGATCGTTCAGCCTGGTTTCCGCCCGGCCATCCTCGCGCGCATGGCCATACCAGCCGATTAGTTTGATCCGGACATTTTTCGGCAGTTTGTCACGATTGACCGGTCAAGTCCGCGATTTTCCATGCAAAAACCCAGGCCCGGGCGCCAATGCCGCTTTCGGGCAGCCCCAAACCGCCCGCCATAGCCGCTATTTTGCGGGTGGCTGGCTGGGCGTCCTGCCCTGGGCTAGGCTGGCCGGAATAAGGGGCTGGAATGTTCAACGACCTGATGCGCCTTCTCAAAGGCCCCGAGCCGCCGCACCGGCCCGATCTGCGCCTGTCGGTGGCGGTGCTGCTGCTGGAAGCCGCGCGCCAGGACGACACGTTTGACCCCGGGGAACGCACGGTCATCGAGACATTGCTGACCCGCCGGTTCAATCTCGTGCCCACCGAATGCGCGCTTCTGATGGCGGCAGGGGAAAAAACCACCGCCTATATTGTAGGGTTGTACAGCCATACCAGCGAGGTCACCGGCCAAATGACGCCGGACGACCGCCTGGCGCTGGTCGAGATGCTTTGGGAGGTGGCCTATGCCGATGGCGTACTGGATCCGGAAGAGGATCTGTTGGTCCGCCGCGTCGCCCGGCTGATCTATGTCACCGACCGCGACCGTGTGCTGGCCCGCCAACGCGTGGCGGCGCGGATGGGTCAACGCCAAGCATAAGGCCCCGCGCATTCACCCCAAATGCGCATCATCTCGCCGAACCTCACCGCACGCGTCTGAAAGACAGATAAAACATGGCCGCCAATGCGGTCATGTCCATGACGAACAGGTAGCGGTACTCGCACGCCACCCCAATGAAAAAATAGCTCAGGACATAGAGGCTGGACGCCACCAGCATCCCCGCTATCGGCCAATCCGAAGTGTCGCGCCGCACCAGCAGAACGATCAGACAAATCAGTCCCGCCAACCCAAACATGACATGGGAAAGCGCCGGGGTCCCCACCAGCGGCTGCGCGTAATGGTCTTCCAGCCATTCGTCCCGGCCGTCATAGCGTTGCGCCTGGCCGACCTGTTTCATCTGCTTGTCCGGTCCGAACACCCCGATCGTATAGGTCAGGCACTGCTCGGGATGGCGTTGCAGGAAAAGCCAGGCAAACGCCTGCGCCCGCACTTGCACATAGAGCAGCGGATGCGCTGCCACCAGCTCCCGCCATTGCTCCCCCACCGTGCCAAGGGACGGAAAAATCAGCGGCCGGATGCGCGCGTCGAACACCACAGGATCCTGCTGTGCCGGTGTATAGAGATTGCGTCCCGTATTGCGGAGAAAATGCGCCATCGCGGGCGCCTGCGCTTGGAGCCTGTCTAGCGTCAGTTCCGGCTGCGCCTTCAACATTCCGGCCATGTCGTAGATCTGCAGATATTCAATCTGCCGTGTGGGGCCCAGCTCGCCCGATGCCCGAAGTTGCAATAGGCTATTGCCCGCGAAGGCCACCGCGAAAACCGCAAACCCGAACAGCAGCGACCGGCGCGTGATAGAACGGTCTCGCTGCCCGGCAGCCATTCCATATGCAAAGGCCGCGCAGGGCAGCATGACAATGCCGTTCTGCCGCGCCAGGACGGCCAGCGCCAATAGGATAATCGCCCCCGGCAAAAGCCACTTGGCGCGCGCCTCGCTGGCCAGCGACAGACAGCAGAAACCCGCGATCGTCGCATTGGCGAACAGAATATCCTTCCAGACAATGGATGGAAAAAGCAAAAGCTGGGGCAGCGCGACGATTACCAGTGCAGCCAATACTGTCAGCCAGGTAGGAATCCGAGTGGAGCACAGCAGAAAAAGAAACGCAGCCGTCCCCAGCACCGTATCGAACAGTACGAACAGCCAGGCATCGCCGTGCAGCGCATCGGAAAGTCCCAGCAGCCACGACATGACCGGCGGGTGCCAGTTGCTGTAGACACCGGAGTGGCCTTCCGCCAGCTGCATGATGCCGTCAAATTCCATGTGGCCGGGATAGTTGACGGCAAGCGAAAGCATCGCCCCCGCCACCAGAATGGCGGCCGTTACGGCCCGGGCCGAAGCCATCGGTTTCGCGGCGATCATGATTGAGTATTGACGGACATCCGGGTGGGTTCAATCACGCCCGATCGGGGCTTGCTGGCGCCGTCCCGCCTGGCTTAGGCTCGGGCTCTCACCTCCCGCAAAGCGGATATGCCAAACAAGCTCCTCACTTTGCTCCTCCTGCTTGTTTTGCCGCTGCCCCTGGCGTACGCGCAGGGCACCGTGCCTGTGTTCCAGCAGGCGGTCGGCCAGGCCTCCTATGCGGTCGGCGCCGCCGGTCCGTCGGCGGGCACCACCACGATCCCCACCCTGCTGGTGCCCGTTACCCTGTCGTTCGACGCCAAAAAGATCGCCGGCAAACCCTTTGTGATGGACGCGCGGCCCGACATTGCCCGCGTGCTGCGCTCACCCGTCTTCACCCGCTTTGCCTTCCCCACCGGCGGCAACACCCAATATGCCGACGCCATGTTGCGCACGACTTTTGCCGGAGGCGAGGCCTGGCACACCTTGCTGGGCAAGCCGGATATAAAGCCCATTCGAATCACAATTCCCGTGGGTTACGGCTATATCCTCACATCCAAGGCGAGCGGCCAAAGCCTGGCTGTGGTCGACATCGTGTTTCTGCAAAAGGAGATCTTCAAACAGATCCCCACCCAGGCCGGCAAGCTGGTCATCGCCGTGACCCACAACACCACCTATTACACCCATAACGACGCCACCGAGTGCTGCGCCTGGGGAACCCATGGCGTCGACGCCGCCACGGGAAATTCCTTCGTGCTGGCCACCTATCTCAAGGATGCGCCCGCCATTGTCGAAGACCGCGATGTGCAGCCCCTCACCCAGCAACTGGCGCAGTTCTTCAAAGACCCGCTGTTCGATCCCCTGGTGCATGGGCGCAATGTCGCCATTCCCGGCAATGTCGTTCCCGGCTGGCTGCGTCCGGCCTGGCAACCGGCGGGAGAC
>JANYBQ010000551.1 GCA_025360705.1 Betaproteobacteria bacterium
GAGCGAGGCGTTGAGCGCGGGCTACCTTTCTTCGCAATACAAGGACGCCACAGCGTTCGTCATCATCATCCTGGTGCTGTTTGCATTTCCAAACGGGCTGGCCGGAAAGAGCGGTCATGAACGCGTCTGAAAAACCGCGACAGGGATGGCACCGCAATGGCGGCATGTGGCTGCTGGCGTTTGTAGTGGTGATGCTGCCTCTGTTGCTGACATCCGATTTCCACTACCGCGTGCTGGCGGTGGTCTGGATTTTTTCCCTGGCCGTGGTCGGCCTCAATATCCTGATGGGTCACACCGGGGTGGTGAGTCTGGGCCATGGCGGCTTTATCGGCATAGGTGCCTACTCGGTTGCGGTGGGGCCGGGCCTGCTGGGAATACCGGTCTGGCTCAGCCTAGTTGGGGGAGTGTTGCTGGGCGGACTGCTGGCGCTGCTGATCGGCAAACCGATATTGCGGCTGAAAGGCCATTATTTGGCGGCCGCAACGCTGGGTTTCGGCATTCTGGTGTTCATGATGTTTTCCAATGAGGTTCGCTGGTCAGGCGGCCCCGACGGTATGACGGTAAGTCGCCTGGACCTGTTCGGTTGGCAGGTGCGCGGGTCCCAAAGCTGGTACTGGATAGGTGGAGGCGTGTTGCTGGCGGGTGCCTGGCTGGCGCGCAACCTGGAGCGCAGCCCCACTGGCCGGGCGCTGCAGGCAATCCACGGCAGTGAAATAGCCGCGGCAACTGCGGGTGTGGATGTGGCCTCCTACAAACTTGTCGCGTTCGTGGTTTCCGCGCTTTACGCCACAGCGGCAGGCGCCATGCTGGCGCTCATGAACGGCCATGTGACGCCTGGAATTGGCGACTTCCTGGTGTCCCTTCAACTCCTCACGATGGTGGTTCTGGGCGGGATGGGCTCGCTGCTGGGCGCGGTGGTAGGAGCGGCGCTGCTGCTGATCCTGCCGCAGTTCCTGACGGTAGTGCACGACTACGAACACGCCTTCCTGGGCGTGATCCTGATCGTGTGCATGGTCTTTCTGCGTGCTGGCATTGTCCCGACGCTGCAGGCGCGTTTCAGGAAATCGGAATGAGCGGGGCCGGTACGCCAGCGGTGTTGGAAGTACGCGAGCTGGCGATAGCTTTTGGCGGGGTACGCGCGCTCGATGGCGTGACGTTCGCGGCGCGCAAAGGCCAGATCCTGTCGATCATAGGACCCAACGGCGCCGGCAAGACCACACTGTTCAACGTCATCTCCGGCATCTACGGCGCAAGCGCGGGGCAGGTTCTGCTGGCCGGCAAGGACGTGACCGGCCTGCCACCCCATCGGCTGGCGCAACGCGGGCTTTCACGCACCTTCCAGAACCTGCAGGTCTTCTTTCAGATGAGCGTGATCGAAAACGTCATGGTAGGCCGGCACATACACGAGCGGCGCAATCTGCTGGCCCACATGTTGGGCCTGCCTTCGGTGGTGGGCCAGAACAAGGCGACCCGCGAGCGGGCGCTGGAGTTGCTGCATCTGGTCGGCCTTGCAGCGTCAGCCGACCGGCCAGCCGGGTCCATGGCTTACGGGGCCTTGAAGCGGTTGGAGATCGCGCGCGCCCTGGCCACGGAACCGTCGGTGTTGATGCTTGACGAGCCGGCTGCCGGCTGCAATCCCCGCGAAACGCGAGAACTCGACGAGATCATCCAGACGATCGCCGGCAGTGGCATAACGGTGATTTTGGTGGAACACAACATCCGCCTTGTCATGAAGATATCCGATCACATAGTTGTTCTCAACTACGGACGCAAACTCGGCGAGGGCAGCGCCACAGAGGTCAGCACCGACCCGAAGGTCATAGAGGCGTACCTCGGAACCGAAGACACCCAGGCAGGAGCGCTCGATGTTGTCGGTGTGTGATGTCCACTCGCGCTACGGCCGGATCGAAGTGCTGCATGGCATTTCGCTGGAAGTGGCGCAAGGCGAGGTCGTGGTGGTTATCGGCGCCAACGGCGCCGGCAAAACCACTCTGATGCGGGCCATCTCGGGCGTCCAGGCAATTTCCTCCGGTGACATGACATTCGATGGCAAAGCCTTGGCGGGTGTGCCAGCGCACCGCCGGGTCGGCCTGGGCGTGTCCCAGGTCCCGGAAGGCCGGCAGATCTTCGGACCGCTTTCAGTCGAAGACAACCTGCGACTCGGCGCCTGGTCGCGCCGCCCGCAAGATGTTACAGACGCCGCCCGGCTGGATTGGGTGTTCGACGCGTTTCCAGTGCTCAAGCAAAGGCGCCATTTGCAGGCTGGCGGGCTTTCTGGCGGCCAGCAGCAAATGCTCGCGATAGGCCGGGCCATGATGTCGCAGCCAAAACTGCTGTTGCTCGACGAGCCCAGCATGGGTCTGGCTCCCCTGATCGTGGCCCATATCTTTGCCACGCTGCGCGAACTAAAGCGTACCGGCATGACGATGCTGCTGGTCGAGCAAAACGCCAATGCCGCGCTGGCGCTTGCGGACCGCGCCTACGTTCTGGAGACCGGAAAGATTGAACTCGATGGACCTGCGCACGCCATCGCAGCCGACCCGCGAGTGCGCGAGGCCTATCTAGGAAGGTGATGCGGGAGCCGGCATGAAGAACGATTTAAGGGGCAAGGTTGCATGGGTAACCGGTGGCGGAACCGGCATCGGCCGGGAAACCGCGCGCGCGCTGGCGCGGGAAGGCGCGCACGTTGTGATCTCCGGACGCCGAGCGGCGGAACTCGAACAGGCCGTTCAGGAATTTGCCGCTGAAGGGCTTTCGGCCACTGCGTTGTCACTGGATGTCGCGGACGCGTAGGCAGTCGCGAATGCGGGCCAGCACATATCGGAGACGCACGGCCCGGTATCGATGCTGGTCTGCTCGGCAGGCACAAACATGCCCGGGCGATTCTGGAACAACATGAGCCTGGAGGGCTATAACCAGATAGTCGGTGTGAACCTGAACGGCGTCGTTCATTGCGTACACACCGTGTTGCCGGGAATGCGCACGCAACGCGACGGCGTGATTGTCATTCTCTCCTCGTGGGCCGGGCGCGAATTCCTGCCGATCGCGGGCATGGCTTACAGCGCTTCCAAGACTGGCCTGTCGCCTCTCACTGAATCGATCAATTTCGAAGAGGGACGCAACGGCATACGCGCCACGCTGATCATGCCAGGAGAGGTTGCCACACCGATACTCATGACCCGGCCGGTGCCGCCGTCGGAGGATGCCCTGGCCCGTATGCTGCAACCCGCGGATCTGGCGAGCCTGATCGTTTACGTGGCCACGGCCCCACGCCACGTCTGCCTTGGGGAAATACTGATAGGGCCAACCTGGAACCGCATCTACATCGGGGCCGGGGACATGCGGCCGGATCTGTAGACGGCAGTGTCAAGGCGGACCGGCCTGGACCGCGGTCGCGGTCTCCAGCCACTGCCCCAGCCATGCAAGCGCCACCTCATCAGGAAACGGTTGCGTCGAGGCGTCGATCTGCAGGCGTTCGCCGACCCGTTGGGCGCCATGGCTTTGAAGCAGTTCGTCGATCTGCCGGGCGCCATGACAGTAGGTCTCGTAATAGGTGCGGTCGCCCAGCCCGACAGCACCGTAACGCAGATGTGACAGGTCAGGCCGCTGTTCACCGAATGCGGCCAGCAGAGGAAGCAGATGGTCGGGAACATCGCCTTCACCATGTGAGGAACAACACACCAGCAGCCACTCCTGCCGCGCGATCAGCGCCGGATCCGCGTTGTCTTCGGGCATGAGTTCCGCCGCGATGCCGGCGCGCTCCAACGCGCCCTTCATGGCTTCACCGACCATCGCGGCGTTTCCAGACTGTGTGCCTACCAAAATCAGAACTCTGTTCAAGCTGCGGCTTCCATCGCAATTCGCCACCGCGGGTCGCGGTATGTCAACCATCGCGTGAGCGGGAAAATATTGATACAATTATAGTTAATATAGATTGATATATGTATTATGCATTCTAGCGTCCACGTCGTTCCGGATGCAGTCGGTCGCCAGCTCGTGCATCTGCGCCAAGTCGAGATGGCCGCCTTCGTGCGCGATGACGGCTTGTGGGACCTTGAGGTGACGCTCACCGATCGCAAAAGCCGGCTGGTCCTTGGCGGGGCCAAGGACCATGTCGCGGGCGTACCGATCCACGACATGCGCCTTGCGCTGACGGTCGAGACCGGCGGCGATATTCTCGGTGTCGCAGCCACCATGCATGCGGTGCCTTATGACGACTCGTGTACCGCTGCAACCAACGAGTACCAAATGCTGGTAGGGCTGAATCTGTTTTCGGGCTTCAGAGCCAGTTTGCGCCAGCGAATCGCCCAGCGCAACGCTTGCAGCCACCTGTCAGAACTCGCGACGATGCTGCCGACGCTAGCGCTGCAGTCGTTTGCCGGCGTCATTTATCCGATCCGTGACGATGCCAGCCAACGGGAGCCCAATGCCGCGATCGACCGCTGCCGCGGCCTGCGCGCGGATGGCGAAGCGGTGCGGCTGTACTACCCACGCTGGTATCGAGGTCCCGTGCCATGATGGACTCATATTATTTAATACATAATTGACTTTTATATTTTGATTCTGGTACCATATATTTCCACCCCTTCTCTGGAGACAACATGAAGTGTTATGACAAAGGCGATGTGCTTCCGGCCGACTACAAGCGCGCATTGCTGCACCTGCTGACGTTCCAGGCCGATTCCGAATATGCGGGCGGCCAGCGTGTCGGGGAGAACATGCAGTTCGCGCCGCGGCCAGAAGAAGCCTATCGCCTGGCCAAGAAAACCATGGAGGAATACGGCCACGCGTTCTATCTGTGGACGCTTCTGGAAGACCTGGGGATCGACGTAAAGGTGCGGCTGGCCGAACTGCGTGACCACCCGGAGAATCCCGACCCGGCCAAGGTCAACATCATCAATGGCTTTCGCCGCGAGTTCTGGAAAGACCAGTTCCAGTGCTGGGAAGACGTGGTGATGATGTCATGCGTCAGCACCCCTGCGGCGGTGATCTTCCTGGGGCAATACCAGAAGTGCTCCTACCTGCCCTGGGCCCGGATATCGGAACGCATCGCGCGGGAAGAGGTCGGCCATATGGGTTTCGGCCTTTGGGGTGTCAAGCGCTGCATCGAGTTCGGCGGTGAAGCGGCGCGTGAAAAACTTCAGCGCCGCGTGCCCAAGTTCATGGGCATGGGCATGGGCATGTATGGGCGCCCGAGCGAACCCGGCGACAAGCAGTCGCAGAACTTCGACCGTTACTACGACATGGGCCTCAAGATGATGCGGCCCGAGGAGGCACAGGCACAGTACCTGGAGTTGCTTCGCAAGCGCATCAAGGAAGCCGGACTGCAGTGGGTGGACGATGTGACGCCCGACTACGACCAGCGTTTTGGCTATGCCATGGACGACGTGGAACTCGACACGCGCATGCTGGCCCCCGCCTGAACCGGAGCGCACCATGGCTGTTTTGCTGCGCGAGATACGCGACGGGGTCGGCATCGCGACCTTCAACCGGCCCACGGCGCGCAACGCGCTGAACCGCGAGCTGACCGCCGAATTGAAAGAGGCCTTGCGTGGCTTCGAGGACAACGATTCAGTGTCGGCCATCGTGATTACGGGCGGCTCGGAAATATTCTGCGCCGGCGCGGACATCAAGGAGATGACCGACAAGACTTTTGCCAGCGCCTACCTGGAAGATTTCGTCACGCGCGATGGTGACTTTCTCAACGACTGCCGCAAACCGGTGATCGCGGCCGTAGCCGGTTTCGCGCTCGGTGGCGGCTGTGAATACGCGCTGATGTGCGACATCGTTATCGCCGACGAGACCGCGCGTTTCGGCCAGCCAGAAGTTGGTGTAGGCACCATACCTGGCGGAGGCGGTACGCAGCGGCTGGCGCGGTCCATCGGCAAGGCCAAGGCCATGGAGTTGTGCCTGACCGGTCGCATCATCGACGCGCGGGAGGCCGAACGCATAGGTATCGTGTCGCTGGTGGTGGAAACTGGAATGCATCTGGAACGCGCCATGGACATCGCAAGGCGTATTGCCGGCTTCTCCCGGCCCATTGTGCTGATGATCAAGGAGTCGATCAAGGCGGCGTTTGAAACCCCGCTGCGCGAAGGCCTGCACTTCGAGCGGCGCATGTTGCACGCTACCTTTGCGCTTGAAGACCAGAAGGAAGCCATGCGGGCCTTCGCGGAAAAACGCAAACCGGTGTACCGCAATGCCTGAGGTCTGCGCACGGCACGGGAGCGAAGCGTATCCGCTGGGTGGCGAGGACTTCCGCGTCGTCATTGCGCCTTCAGCACTGGATGACCTCAAACGCCGCCTGTCGGCGCGCGCCAAGCCGCCGGAACCCGTGGAGGCCGACTGGTCCTATGGCCCACCCGGCGCTTATATGGAGGACCTGCTCACATACTGGCGTAATGGCTTCGACTGGCGCGCCTTCGAGGCCACGATGAACCGTTATCCGCAATACCGTGTACCGGTAACGGTGGATGGGCAGACCTTGCGTATCCATGTTGTGCTGGAAATCGGCTCCAACCCGGAACTGGTGCCGATTGTGCTGACGCACGGCTGGCCCAGCCTGCCGTTCGAATTCTTCGGCGTGATCGACCGGATTGCGCATCCTGAGCGCTTCGGCGGCCTGGCGCAGGACGGCGCCACCGTCATCGTTCCGGCCCTGCCTGGCTTTGGTTATTCCGACCGGCCCGCCAAGCCCATGCATGCGCGCGAAATCGCGGCCTACTGGCACAGCATGATGACCGAGAACTTTGGCTGCACCCGGTTCTTCGCGCACGGCGGCGACTGGGGCGCGGTTGTATCGTCTTGGCTCGGCGTCGATGCGCCGGGGGTGCTGGCGGGGGTGCACCTCAGCATGCTGGGCTTGCGGCCCGCAATCGATCCGGCGAAGCCGCTGGACAAGGCCGAGTTGCAATGGATCAAGACCACCCAGAAGCGCCTGGCGCTGGACGGCGGTTACCGCGAGCAGCAAGCCACACGGCCCACCACGCTGGCGGTCGGCCTGGCCGACTCACCGGCTCTTGTCGCGGCCTGGCTGGTAGACAAGTACCACGGCTGGTCCGGCTCCTCGCCTGCCGAGCCGCCGCGCCATTCGCGTGACGCGCTCCTGACCATCGCCAGCCTGTATTGGTTCTCCGGCAGCCTGCCTACCGCCAACTGGATTTACTACGCGGACCGGAATGCGAAACACGCACTGGCGCCGGGCCAGCGCTGCGAGGCGCCCACTGGCTGCACTTTCTTCGGACGCGGCTTTTTCCCGCCACCGCCGACAAGCTGGATAACACGCGGTCACAACCTGCGCTACCGGCGCGATCTGGAAGACGGCGGGCATTTCCCCGCATTGCTGGAGCCCGTCGCGTTCGCCGAACATCTGCGCGAATGTTACCGGGACCCCGCGTTCGCCGGCGCGACATGACACGGCGTTTCGCAGTGGTTGGCAGCTGCGCATCCGGCTGCTATGCGGTGGAAGCACTGCTGCGGCGCGACCCGCTGGCACGCGTCGATGTCATAGAGCGTTTGCCTACGCCTTTCGGTCTGATCCGTTATGGCGTGGCCCCTGATCACCAGGGGACCAAGGCGGTCCTGAACGCGCTGGGGCGTTTCCTGGCCAACGAACGCGTGCGCTACTTCGGCAATATCACGATAGGCCGCGACATATCGCTCGACGCCTTGCAAGCCGCTTACGACGGCGTGATCCTGGCCACCGGGATCAACCGCGACCGCAAGCTCGGCATACCCGGCGAAGATCTGGATGGGGTGCTCGGCTCGGGCGTTCTTGCGGGCTGGTACAACGACCATCCGGAAGCGCTCGATGCAGGCGCCCTGCTGGAGCGCACGCGCAGGGTCGTCGTGGTGGGCTCGGGCAATGTCGCGCTGGACGTCGTGCGGATGCTGGCGAAAGGTCCTGCGGCATTCGCGGGCTCCGACCTGTCTTCGGGCACGTCGCGAGCCCTGGCGCGCGCGCCGATCCGCACGATTGCGCTGACCGGCCGCAGGGGGCCCGCGCACAACAAGTTCTCGTTGCACGAATTCCACGAAGTCGCCGGCCTGGACTCGGTGCGGCTGGCACTCGATCCTTCGGCCCGCGCACTGTGGTCAGGTGCCAGCGGTACCGCCGCCGTGCTGCGGGAAATGCTGGCATTGCCCGATACGGATGCCGCTCCGATTCCCACGGGCACGTACAGGGCTGATCGCGCTCTGAATCTGTACTTCGGGCTGGAGCCCGTGGCTTTCCTGCCTTGTCCTGAAACACCCGGACGGGTCGGGTCGATTCAATTCGAAGCAATGACCTTGCACGGCGACAGCTATGAACGTACCGGACGCCAGGTAACACTACCGGCCGACATGGTTGTCACCTGCATAGGCTACGAATTCCACGACCGCTTCGGGCTTGGCTCCTGCAACGGCATGCTGGAACACCAGGACGGCCGCATCCGGGATCGCCTGTACGTGGTGGGCTGGGCAAAACGCGGCGCGTCCGGAACCATAGGAACAAACCGCGTCGACTCCCATACCGTGGCGGCGAAGGTCTGCACGGAGGTGCCGATTCCTCCGGAAGGCTCTGCGGCCCGGTGCGGCCTGGAGCCACTGGTGCGCGCACGTGACCTGCCATGGGTGGACTTTGCCGGATGGAAACGGATCGACCAGGCGGAAGTGGACGCTGCCGGCGCAGGCAGGGTACGCCGCAAGCTGGCCAGCCGGGCCGGGCTGCTCGCGGCGGCAGCCGTTACCCCTTAGCTCTTCGGCGCGCCAGCAAGGCCACCAAACCGATTCCATAACGTGGCCCCTGCCGGCTTGAAGGGCCCGTCCAGCGTACGTACGTTTTCGGCAAGATAGGCCTCCGAGCCCCGGAGGATCTGCTCGTAAAGCGTCTTGCACAGAGTGAATGCTGCATGGCCCGACCAAGGCTTGGGCAGCAAAGAGGAAGGCAGATGCGGATCGCGCAGGGCGATGATGCGGTAGTGCAGTATCAGCAGCGTGCGGATGATGAAGCAGGACTCGGGGTCAGGCCCCTGGGGGTCCTGGTCCAGCACCTGCTTGACCGGACGGAAGCGCTTCAGGAACTGTTCGTATTTGTGTTCGATGTCGTCGATCACCCAGGCGTCGCGCACGATCTTGCGCACCAGTTCCGGGTCTTTGCCGGGCAGGGCCTGGGCGCGCAGGAACTGGACGCTGTCCAGCAGCCCGAACGACTGCAGCACCGGTACGATACGGTGGTCGTCGGGGGCCAGGCTAACAAAAACTTGGGGCGCCAGGCGCCCCACGCCTTCCCAGGCCAGGGCTTGGCGAAGCTTCACATAGGTTGGCTTGGCGATGTCGGCCGCTCCCGTGAAAAATATCAGCCAATCGCCGCTCCACGACTCGTTGGGCGCGCCATAAATCGACGCGCTGTAGTCCAGCGTTCGCTCAACCGCTCCACCGTAAAAGCTGAGCTTGCCGACGCGCGCGCCATCCAGCCATTTTTCATTGCGCAGGCGCAGCGTCGAGGTCCGCGTGTGCGACTCGCTGATGCCGAAGCGCCCGGCCAGGGTGACGATGCTGCTGAGCCAGATCATGTCGGCGTGCGGAACCACCATGTCGCCAAAGATGGTGCTGATGATGGCTTTGGGCGTGGCCTTGTTGCGCTGGATAAGCCCGGCAACGGCGCGTCGGATTTGAGTCGAAGATGACATTCGGAGAGACCCGGCGGAGGACCGAATCGATGATGGAGGGGATGGTGGACTGGACTTTGGAGTTGGATTTTCGCCGACTATCGCTGGTTGCCACGCGCCCCGGCGAAAAACCGACCGCATCGTTTTTGATTTATTTACTACAAAACTACACTTTTTTTAAATATATATGTATCATATCAAGATGAAAACTCCAGCTTTGAATTTTCGCAAAGTATAGT
>JANYBQ010000553.1 GCA_025360705.1 Betaproteobacteria bacterium
AACGGCTTGCGCTGCGGAGCGCGATAACCCGAATTGAACATGGCGCGCGCTTCGTTGATGGCAACATACAACAACTCGTCCTTGTGCGGCACGATCACGTCGCTGCCCAGCAGATAACCCAGCTGGCGCGACTCCAACGCACTGGTGCCCACCTTGGCCATCGCCGCCGCCGTGAAGCCTTCGGTCAGGAACGGCAGCAGGTCCTTGTTGGTGGAAACGATGGCATTTTCGGCAGCGCGACGCGCGATGTAGGTAAGTCCGCCGGCACCCGGCACCAGGCCCACGCCGACCTCCACCAGGCCGATATAGCTTTCCATCGCCGCAACGCGTTTAGCGCTGTAGACGGCCATTTCGCAGCCACCGCCAAGCGCCAGGCCACGTATCGCAGACACGGTCGGCACACTGGCGTAGCGCAAACGCAGCATCGCGTTTTGCAGTTCATGTTCGGCACCATCGATGGCCGATACGCCTGCCATCATGAAGGCCGGCAACATCGCTTGCAGGTCGGCGCCGACCGAAAACATCTCGTCGGGCGACCAGATCACCAGGCCTTCGTAGTCTTGTTCCGCCAGGTCCACCGCACGCACCAGTCCTTCGGCGACATCCGGGCTGATGGCGTGCATCTTGGTCTTGATAC
Organism: Betaproteobacteria bacterium; assembly: GCA_025360705.1. Classification (GTDB taxonomy): domain Bacteria; phylum Pseudomonadota; class Gammaproteobacteria; order Burkholderiales; family Burkholderiaceae_C; genus CAISIP01. The sequence continues at coordinate 638 of JANYBQ010000553.1, forward strand.
TCGCAATCACAACTGCGTCTTCCAGGGTCCACAGGCGGATCGCGTCATCCTCATACAGCGTCTTGCCGGCGGTCGCGGCACTGGTTGTCCGCGCGCCCAACACGTCCTCGCGAAAATGCTGCCGCGTGTAAACAGGATGTGTGCGACGCGCGATGAACTTGCCAGCCGATGCGCTCCACGAACCCTGCGCGGTATGAACACCCCCGGCATCAACCACCGGGCCCTTGAAAACCCATTCGGGCAACGGCGCATTGCACAAGGCGCGGCCGGCGCTTATGTCTTGCTGGATCATGGTCGCAACCTGCAACCAGCCGGCCTCCTGCCACAACTCGAAGGGCCCCTGCTTGAGGCCGAAGCCCCAGCGCATCGCCAGGTCCACATCGCGCGCGCTCTCCGCCACGGTGTGCAAATGCACGGCGGCATAGTGGAACTGGTCGCGCAGGATCGCCCACAAGAAACGCGGCTCGGCCCCTTCGGCGTTGCGCAGCAGCCTGAGGCGTTCGGCGGCTGGTTTCTTGAGCATGCGCCCCACCACTTCGTTGGCCTTGGCACCGCTGGGTACATAGTCGCCCTGGCCGCCGGCCGCACTGGCGTCGAAACGCAGGATGTCGCGCCCCACCTTCTTGTAGAAACCAGCGCCGGTCTTCTGTCCGAGCTTGCCCCTTTCCAGCAGCTTGGCCAACACCGGTGGCGTGCTGAAGTTGCCGTAGAACGGATCGGTCTCCAGAGTCAGGTTGTCTTGCAAGGTCTTGATGACGTGGGTCATCGTGTCCAGGCCCACCACGTCGGCAGTACGGAAAGTACCCGAGCTGGCACGTCCCAACTTCTTGCCCGTGAGGTCGTCGACTACGTCGTAGGTCAAACCGAAATTCTCGACTTGTTTCATGGTGGCCAGCATGCCGGCGATGCCGATGCGATTGGCAATGAAGTTGGGGGTGTCGTGGGCTCGAACCACGCCTTTGCCCAGCCCGCTGGTGACAAAAGCCTCCAGATCGTCCAGCACCGAGGGCTCTGTCGTAGGCGTGTCGATTAACTCCACCAGCGTCATATAACGCGGTGGGTTAAAGAAATGGATGCCGCAAAAACGCGGCTTTATCTGCTCGGGCAAGGCCTCGCTGAGTTTGGTGATCGACAGGCCGGACGTGTTGGACGCCACGATCGCGTGCGGCGCCAGGAACGGCGCGATTTTGCGATACAGGTCGAGCTTCCAGTCCATGCGCTCGGCAATGGCTTCGATCACCAGGTCGCAGTCCCTGAGTTGCTCCAGATGGTCTTCGTAGTTGGCCAGTGCTATCAGGCTCGCGTCCTGTGGCACACCGAGCGGCGCGGGCTTCAGCTTTTTCAAGCCTTCGATGGCTTTGCTGACGATGCCGCTCTTCGGGCCTTCCTTTGCCGGCAGGTCGAACAACACTACGGGCACTCCCACGTTGACCAGGTGCGCGGCAATCTGCGCACCCATGACACCGGCGCCGAGAACGGCGACTTGTTTGACTTGAAAACGGCGCATCGAAAACCTTTGGTTGTTATTGGACCCGGACCCAGGTCTGGGTGCGGCCGAACGGGCCGACAGACCCGCGCATTTCAAGCTTCTTGCCACCTTCGATCGGCGTTAATTTCGCGGCGTAAGTCTTGCCGTTTTCAGGATCCAGCACCTTGCCGTCTTCCCACACGTCCTTACCATCCACCTTTTTGACACCACGAAGGATCTCCATTCCCAGCACCGGTTTTCCCTTGCGGTCGTCGCTGCATTCGTCACACACGGCGTCCTGTTTCGCGTCCTTGCGCAGCAGCTTGACGACCTTGCCATTAAGCAACCCGGAAGTCTCGGTGATCTGGACTTCGGACTTGGCTTCCTTGGTCTTGTCGTCCAGCGTCTGCCAGATGCCCACCGGCGTCATCTGCGCGAAACAGGCGCCGGCGGCAGACATCCATACGATTCCTGCGAAGCAAAGTTTAAGCATGAAGGTTTCCTTGAAGGAATACGGAAAAATGGCGCCGCAAATGTCAAGCAAACACCGCTTCGGTGTCCATCAGCACCTTGGCGCCGGCGCGCGCCGTCAGCATCAGCGACGCGGTTTCGGGGAACAATTTGGCAAAGTAAAAACGCGCCGTCTGCAACTTGGCCTGGTAGAACGGATCGGTATTGCCAGACGCTATTTCGCGCAACGCCACTTGCGCCATCCGCGCCCAGAAATATCCGAATGTCAGGTGCCCGGCGACACGCAGGTAATCCACTGCGGCGGCGCCCACTTCGTCCGCATTCTGGAACGCCTTGAAGCCGAGTTCGGTTGTCAGCTTGGTCATCTTGTCGCCGAGATAGGCAATCGGATTGATGAACTCGGCCATCGGCTCATTCACGCCTTCTTCTTCCACCAACGCGGCGATCAGCTTGCCGAACTTGCGCAAAGTGGCGCCGTTGTTGCTCAGCACCTTGCGGCCCAGCAGGTCCAGGCTCTGGATCGTGTTGGTGCCTTCGTAGATCATGTTGATACGCGCGTCGCGCACATACTGCTCCATGCCGGTTTCCTTGATGTAGCCGTGCCCGCCGAACACCTGCTGGCAGGCGGAGGTCGCGATCCAGCCGTTATCGGTCAGAAAAGCTTTGACGATCGGCGTCAGCAACGACAACATTTCACCGCTGTCCTTGCGCACTTTTTCATCCGGGTGGTGGTGTTCCTTCTCCAGCAACACCGAACAATAAATCGCCAGCGCGCGACCGCCTTCGGCATAGGCGCGCGCTGTCAGCAGCATCCTGCGTACATCCGGGTGCACGATGATCGGGTCGGCCGGTTTGTCCTTGGCCTTGACGCCGGACAACGAACGCATCTGCAGCCGGTCTTTGGCATACGCCAGCGCGTTCTGGTAGGCCACTTCAGTCAGTCCGAGCGACTGGTTGCCGACACCCAGCCGCGCCGCGTTCATCATCACGAACATCGCGTTCATGCCCTTGTTGGCCTGCCCCACCAGGCTGCCGGTAGCGCCCTCCAATGTGATCTGGCAGGTGGCATTGCCATGGATGCCCATCTTGTGTTCTATGCCACTGCAAAAAACGCCGTTGCGCGAACCCAGCGAGCCATCGGCATTGACGTTGAATTTCGGCACGATGAACAAGCTCACGCCCTTGATGCCGGGTGGCGCATCGGTCAGGCGTGCCAGCACCAGGTGAATGATGTTGCCCGCCAAATCATGTTCACCGGCGCTGATGAATATCTTGCTGCCGGTGATGCGGTAGCTGCCGTCGGACTGCGCTTCGGCGCGGGTACGCATCAGTCCCAGGTCGGTGCCGCAATGGGCTTCGGTCAGGCACATACTGCCGGTCCACTCGCCGCTGGTCATCTTGTGCAGATAAGTCTTTTTTTGGGCTTCGGTGCCATGCGCCATCAATGCGGCATAGGCACCATGTGTCAGTCCCGGGTACATGGTCCAAGCCTGATTGGCGGAATTCAGCATCTCGTACAGACACTGGTTGACCACCAAAGGCAAGCCCTGCCCGCCAAACTCGGGGTCGCAACTCAACGCCGCCCAGCCGCCTTCGACGAATCGCGCGTAGGCCTGCTTGAAGCCTTTGGGCGCCGTCACCTCGTGGGTTTTCTGGTCGATCGTGCACCCTTCGGTGTCACCGCTGATGTTGAGCGGGAAAGTAACTTCACTGGCGAATTTGCCCGCCTCTTCAAGCACCGCGTTGATGGTTTGCGCGTCGATGTCCGCGTGCCGGGGGATGGTCTTGAAGTCATTCACGACATTGAAAACTTCGTGCATGACGAATTGCATGTCACGCAGGGGCGGGGTATAGCTGGGCATGGTTCTTTTTCCTTGAAAGTGAGGCGGGAAATATCAGGCCAGGGGCGTGGCGCCACGGCCGTACCGGTCAAGAATGTGCGCGAAACCGGTGTGCGCGCGGGTTATCGAGCCCGGGTTGTTGAGAAAACGCGCTTCGTAATGCAGCGCCAGTATCAGGCCATGAATCTCGAAAGCGATCTGGTGGCCATCCGCGTTGGCATCCAGATGGCCCTCGCGTTTGGCCTGCATGACGGCGCGGTACATCGCGTCCAGCCATGTCTTTACCGAGCTGGCCAAGGCGTCGCGTACGGCGCCGGGCCGGTCGTCGAACTCCACCGCGCCGCTGATAAAAATGCAACCGGAATGGATTTCGACCGCCACCCGCTTCATCCAGTTGGAGAACAGCGCCTCGACCCGTGGCAAACCGCGCGGTAACTTCAGCACCGGGTAAAAAACTTCCTGTTCGAACTGCCGGAAATATTCGCGAATCACGGATATCTGCAACTCCTCGCGCGCGCCGAAATGGGCAAATACGCCCGACTTGCTCATATGCATCACATCCGCCAGGGCGCCAATGCTCAGGCCCTCCAGACCGACCTGTGTCGCGAGCTGCAATGCGGCGCCCACGATGGCGGCCTTGGTTTGCTGCCCCTTGTGGGAGACCCTGCCCTCCGGCACGGCCACACGCGCGCCTACCCGTGTAGCAGCTGCAGGGGACTTGCGCGGCACCAGTGAGGTCGGAGAAATCGGCATTCAACTCAAATAAAATAATACGAACGGTCGTGCTATTTTGCACTAGTTTTTGGAGCTACCCGAAAAAAAAGGTGCCTCTAGCTAGAGACACCTTTCTAAGTGACCGGCAAAACGGTCAATGCAATCAGAGCTTGAACGGCACCACGACCTGGCGCTGCTCACCCAGGCCTTCTATACCCAAGGTCATCACGTCGCCTTTTTTCAGGAACAGCGGCGGCTTCATGCCCATGCCCACGCCCGGAGGGGTGCCGGTGGTGATGATGTCACCCGGCACCAGCGTCATGAACTGGCTGACATAACTGACGATTTTCGCGGCGCTGAAAATCATGGTTTTGGTGCTGCCGGTTTGCGCGCGTTTACCGTTCAGGTCGAGCCACATACCGAGCTTTTGCACATTCGGCACTTCGTCGCGCGTCACCAGCCAGGGGCCAATGGGGCCGAAGGTGTCGCAACCTTTGCCCTTGTCCCATTGGGGACCACGCTCGATCTGGAATTCCCGTTCGCTGACGTCGTTGATGGTGCAATAACCGGCCACAAAGTCGAGCGCGGATTTTTGCGAAACGTAACGCGCCCGGGTCCCGATGACGATGCCCAACTCGACTTCCCAATCCGACTTGACCGAACCCTTGGGCAACATCACTGGATCGTTGGGTCCTTGAATGCAACTGATTGCCTTCATGAACACGATCGGTTCCTTGGGAATGGCAGCGCCGGATTCGGCTGCATGGTCGGCGTAGTTCAAGCCAATGGCAATGAACTTGCTCACGCCATTGACCGGACAACCCATACGCGGAGACCCTCTGACCAGCGGCAATTTGTCAGTCTTGATCTTGCGCAGTTTGGCCAGCGCAGCATCGCCAAGTTGGTCCGGACCGATGTCCTTGACCACTGCGCTGAGGTCGCGCAGCTTGCCCTCGGCATCGATCAGGCCGGGCTTTTCCTTGCCGGGGTTTCCATAACGTACGAGTTTCATTTTTTCCTTTCGGTTGAGTTTGGGTCGATCGGAGGCGGTGTTGAAGCCGCGGTCCGCACCGCAATGTATCAGTAGGTCGAGCGTCCACCCGACAGATCGAACACGGCGCCGGTGGAGAACGAGCAATCTTCGGTACATAACCAGGCCACCATTGCCGCCACTTCTTCCGGCGTGCCGAAGCGGCCCATCGGAATTTTCGACAACATGAACTGGATATGCTCCGGTTTCATCTGGTCGAAGATCGCGGTCTTTACCGCGGCCGGCGTTATGCAGTTCACGCGCACTCCGGTATCGGCCAGCTCCTTGCCCAGCGATTTGGTCAACGCCATCACCGCGGCCTTGCTGGCACTGTAGGCACTGGCGTTCGGGTTGCCGTCCTTGCCCGCGACCGAAGCGATGTTGACGATACGACCGTAGTTGCGCGCACGCATGTGCGGCGCCATTTCACGGCAGCAATAGAACAAGCCGTTCAGGTTCACCTGCTGAACCTTGAGCCATTCCTCCACCGGGTAATCCCATAACTTCACGTTCGGTCCGGTGATACCGGCGCTGTTGACCAGTGCATCGACCACCGGCGTTTGCGCCAGCGTGAGGCGCAGGCCGTCCACCACGGAGGCGTGGTCGGCCACGTCCACCACGACCGAGAATGCCTTGGGGCCCAACTCCTTGGTCGCGCGGGCAAGCGCGTCGCGGTCCCGGTCCCACAAGGTCACGCGTGCGCCGGACGCCAACATGCGTTGCGCAATGGCATAACCCAGGCCGGTCGCTCCACCGGTAATCACCGCATGGCGGCCGTTCAAATCCAGTTTATTCATAGTACCCCCTACGTTGCTGCGCGCCGGTCCCCCCGAGGGGGAGCGAGCGCCTTGGGAGCGGCCCTGCGGCGCTCATATCGTCATTCCTCCATCTACCGCAAACACCTGGCCACTTGCAAAAATCGATTCGTCGCTGGCCAGGTACAAAACGATTGGCGCTATTTCGCCGGCCTGCGCCAAACGTCCCATCGGCTGGCGCGCGACAAAATCCTTGCGCGCCTGCACCGGATCGGGATAAGCGTCGATGCGGTCCTGCAGCGATGGCGTGTCGACGGTACCCGGCGCAATCGCGTTGCAGCGTATGCCTTTACCGACATAGTCCGCTGCCACCGATTTGGTCAGGCCAACCACCGCTGCCTTGCTCGCGCCATAGATAAAACGATTTGGCAAACCCTTGAGGCTGCCACACACACTAGCCATATTGATGATACTGCCGCCGCCCTTGGCCAGCATCTGGGGCAACACCGCCTGGATCATCCAGAACTGGGATCGCACATTAAGGTTGAAGGCGAAATCCCATTCCTCGTCGGTGGCTTGCATGATGCCGCCGTTGTGTACGAAGCCGGCACAGTTGAACAGCACATCAATGCCTTTCAAACCACCCACTACCGAATGAATCGCCGCTTTGTCCATTACGTCGAGCGTGGCGGTGGTGATGTTGGCGATACCGACATAACTCGCCAGCAAAGCCGGGTTCAGGTCGGTCGCCACGACCTGCGCTCCTTCTGCCGCCATGGCCAGCACGCTGGCCCTGCCGATACCTTGGCCCGCGGCGGTAACCAGCGCGGTTTTTCCTGTCAATCGCATACGTTCTCCAAACAGATGACCGAACTCGGTCAGGGTTTCGCCTTATGGCATCACCGGTGAATTGTGGGATTATGAATTGGCCTTACCACTTGGCCAATTATGGCTTACCCTTAACGGCTGCATCAGCCAAACTCCACCCTCGACATCCGGGCTCATTACCAACACCGTGCCACTGCAAACCGTAGAACCGCAACGACTGTACCGCCAGATCGCCGAGCAATTGCGCTTGAGCATCGGTGCCGGCGAATGGGGCGTCGGTGAACGCCTGCCCGCCGAGCGCGATCTGGCCCGGCAGCTGGGTGTGAGTCGCCCCTCGGTACGTGAGGCGCTGATCGCGCTGGAAGTGGAGGGATGGGTCGAAGTGCGTACCGGATCGGGTGTTTATGTGCTGGACCGCACGGCCCACAACCGGGGGAAAAGCGCGGTAGCCATCGCGTCCAATGAATGGGGGCCGCTGGAGTTGATTCGCGCACGCCGTGTACTGGAAGGCGAAATCGCCTCCATAGCGGCGCACGCGGCCAAACGCAAGGACCTGGCCGCCATGACCAGCGCTCTCGAATCCATGGCCACCGACGCCCACCGTGGGGTGTTGCCCCTGGAAGGCGATCGGGCATTCCATTCGGCCATCGTGTAGGCCTGCGGCAACAGCGTGCTGATCGATACCGTACAGGGCTTTTGGGACGCGCGGCGCGGCCCGCTGTTCGAACGCATGATCGGCCATTTCGAAACACCCCGCTCCTGGCACGCGGCGCTGGACGAACATAAAAAAATTCTCGATGCCATTCGCGCACGCGACGGCGATCTGGCGCGCACTGCCATGCATCAACATATGGACCGATCGCACACCCGCTTCAGCGTAAGCTGGCGCCATACCCGACGAACTTAGGGAAAGCCAACCATGACACCTTTCATCCGCCTGCATCCAGCCGACGACGTACTCATAGCCCGGGCCCAGCTACTGGGCGGCGTGGTGGTCGAAGGCATCACCGTGCGCGGCATCATCCCGCCCGGCCACAAGATCGCCACCCATGCCATTGCCATCGGTGAGCCGGTACGCCGCTACAACCAGATCATCGGCTTTGCGTCGCGCGCGATTGCACCGGGCGAGCATATTCATACCCACAACCTGGACATGGGGCCGGACAAAGGCGACTTCGCGCGCGACTATGCGTTTGGCGCGGACGTCAAGCCGACAACCGTCCCGCTGGCGGCCAGCTTCATGGGTTACAAACGTGCCGACGGTCGCGTGGCGACGCGCAACTACATCGGAATATTAAGCAGCGTCAACTGCTCGG
>JANYBQ010000443.1 GCA_025360705.1 Betaproteobacteria bacterium
TGCAGCAAGGTCTTCGCTGCGTCCGCGTGCAGTTGCTCGCATATCTGATAACACGAGCCCAGGCTATCGCTGGCTTGGCGGGCCAGGCCGGCAACGAGTTCGACATCCGTAATGTCGTGCCCGTTCCGCCAGTAGCTGTGCAGCACCGCATGGGCAAATGACACAGCCGCGCCGGGCGCCTGGGCCGCCAGCAGGTAGAAGGCGCGGGCAGCGAAGGGCGTGATGATGGGAAACTTCGGCGGCATCCGGTAGGCGATGCCGAGGAACCGGGCCGAGCGTTCGAAATCGGCCAGCATGTACTCGCGTTTGACCGGGTGCTCCAGCGGGCCGGGCTGGCTCAGCGCACGCAGCACGGCGAACAGCATCACCGGCCGCCATGTCACCTTGCGCCCATGGCGCGCGGCCAGCGCATCGATTTTTTCCGACATGAAATACCCGTAGGGGGACGCAAAGTCGAAATAGAAATCGATATCCGTCGAAGCCTTCTCTAGCCCTTCGACAGGCTCAGGGCGAACGGGATTGGAGTGGTCGTTCATGGAGGAAACATCGGCGGATTCAGTTGTCGCGAATCGCCGCGCTGCGCGGCAGTGCGCAGGCGGCCTGGTATTGCGCCGCGATGCGCCGGACCAGCGTGGCTACATCCGGCACATCGTGGATGGTGGTGATGCCGTGGCCCGCGCTCCACAAATCCTTCCAGAGCTTGGCGTTGGTGTCGGTCAACGACGACATATCGGGCGCCTTGGGCGGCAGGGTAGCTACATCTATGCCCCAGCGTTCCAGCGATGGTTTCAGATAGTTTGCGTGTACACCCGACAGCCGGTCGCTGTTGACGAGGTCGGTGATGCCCGAGTCAACGACCATCTGTTTGTAGTCGTCCTGCGCGGCTGATTCCTGCGTGGCCAGGAAACGCGTACCCATGTAGACCATGTCGGCGCCCAGTGCTTCGGCGGCCCGGATCTGGAAGCCGTCGTTGATGCCGCCGCCCAGCACCAGGCAACCGTCCCAGAATTCGCGGATCTCGCGCACCAGTGAAAATCCACTTTGATTGGAAGCATGACCGCCCGCGCCCGCCCCTACGCAGATCAGCCCGTCCACGCCTGCGTCCACCGACTTGCGCGCGTGCGCGGCGCTGGTTACGTCACAGAAAACCGTGCCGCCGTACGCGTGTACGGCGTCCACCACCTTGCCTGGATGCCCCAGGCAGGTGATGACGAAGGGCACCTTGTGTGCAACGACGATCTCCAGGTCGGGCTCGAAACGTGTGTTGGTCCGGTGCACGATCAGGTTGACGCCGTGCGGCGCGACAGGTGACGAAGGATGCGCCGTGCGGTAAGCGGCCAGGTCGGACTCGATCTCGCTCAACCACTGGTCGAACTGCGCTGAAGGCCGCGCGTTGACGTGGGGGAAGGTACCCACCACGCCGGCTTTGCACAAGGCGCTGACCAACGGTGGAAACGAGACCAGGAACATTGGCGCGCCTATGGCGGGAATCGACAGCGCGTTCTGGAACAGACTGGGCAGGGGCATGGGGGATGCGGCTCTTGGGATTCGACGGGGGGGGTGAAGATGCGCGATGGCGATGGCGATGGCGATGGCATTGGCGTCAAGCCGTCGGGCGCGCGTCGCGCTTCTTGAACGCGCGCAGATCGATGATGCCGTCCAGCGTGCGTGGGTCCACATCGGGCGCGAATATCTGGTGCTTCTGGATTTTTTGCGTGGCCGTGGTGGGAATGCTGGCGGTCAGCATGATCCAGCCCGGCGCTTTGTAATAGGCCATATTGGCGTGGCAGAAGTCGAACAGTGTGCGCGCTGTGGCGGCAGCTTCGTTTGCGTCGCTTGAAGCGCCGTTCTTCAGCACGATGCAGGCCAGCACCTCCTCCTCGCGCACCTCGTCCTTGACGGCCAGCACCGCCACCTGCTCCACCAGCGGATGCGTTTGCAGCAGCGCCTCCACCTCGGCGGCCGCTATGTTCTCGCCCGAGCGGCGGATGATGTTCTTGCGCCGGTCCACAAAATGCAGCAAGCCGTCCGGATCGCGCGTGACGATGTCGCCGGTATGGAACCAGCCGCCGCGCCAGGATCTTTCGGTCGCTGCTTCGTCGTCCAGGTAGCCGCTGAAGAAATGCTTGCGCGGCGTGGCGGCGCTGTGGCGCACCAGCATTTCGCCCAGTTGCCCATCGGACACGTCCACGTCCTTGTCGTCCACCACGCGCACGTCCACGCCCGGCTGCGCGCGGCCGAAGGCACGTGTGCCCACATTACGGGGAACGGCGTTGTCTATCATGGCGCGCACCATTTCCGTCATACCCCAAATCTCGACCAGCGGGAATCCGAAGCGCTCTTCAAACGCGGCATGGCGCTGCGGCTCTACACCCGCGCCAATGGCAAAACGAACAAGGTGGTCGCGTTCATGCGGATGCTCCGGCTGGCTCAACAACATTGGCACCACCACGCCCAGGTAATGCACCACGGTGGCCTTGGACTGGTATACCTCGGTCCACCAGCGCGAAGGCTGAAAGCGTTCGGCTTGCACCTGGCAGTTGCCTTTGAGCATGGCACAGTAGAACGAGAAGATGGACGCGTTGACATGGAACAGCGGCAGCGGGTTGTAGATGCGCTCGCAGCCCTCGCCAAAAGTCGTCAGTCCATCGCGCGTCGCATACCAGGCACCGGCCGCCAATTCATAGCCGTGCGAAAGTACGCAACCTTTGGGCCGGCCCGTGGTGCCCGAGGTGTAGAGCACGCTGGCAGGTGTGTCGGCAACCGGGATCGTGGATAGCGCTGGACG
>JANYBQ010000571.1 GCA_025360705.1 Betaproteobacteria bacterium
CCGCGCTCCAGTGCGCGCCCGTAAGCGGTGGCGGCGTCACGCACGCGCAGCGCGATGGCCGCGATCACCGGCGTCTCGGTCAACACGGCGCCGCTGCTGTGGGCGTTGACGATCACGTTGAGTTCGCCCTGCCGGTAAAGCAGCACCTCGCGCGAGCGGTGCCTCGACACCGGGCGAAAGCCCATCTTCTCGAGCACCTGGCCAAGCGCCTGCGGTTTCGAGGTGGCGTATTCGATGAACTCCACGCCCTCAAGCCCCAAGGGGTTGGGGCCTTCGGCAATGGCTTCACGGTCCAGGGAACTGGCCGCGCTCGATGAAAGGGTGTCTGTCATGGTGTCAACTCCGCTAGGAATTCAGTTCGATTACACGGTAGCCGGCGCGGCGTGCCCACCGCCCAGAAACAGCCGCTCAATATTCGGGTCAGCCAGAAGCTCGGACGCCGGCTTGTGCAGCACGAGACGGCCCGATTCGAGCGCAATCGCGTCGTCGGAAATCTTGAGCGCGCTCTTCACATTCTGCTCGACCATCAATACCGTGGTGCCCTGCCCGGCCAGCTTGCGCAGCAGCTTGAACACGTCCTGCACCACCATGGGCGACAGGCCGATCGAAGGCTCGTCGATCAGCAGCACCTTGGGGCGCAGCAAAAGGGCGCGGCCAATCTCGAGTTGCTTTTGCTCGCCGCCCGATAGCGCCGAAGCCTGGCTGTGGATACGCTCCTTCACGCGCGGGAAAAACTCCAGCACTTCGGGGATGCGCTCGTGTGTGGTTTTCATGCCCAGCGTAATGCCACCCAGCTCCATGTTCTGGTACACGGTCAGCTGGCCGAACAGGTTGCGCCCCTGCGGCACAAAGGCAATGCCCTTGGCCAGCAGCGCCTTCTGGCTGGCACCCCCCACGTCCTCGCCGTTGAGCGAGATGCGGCCCTGGCGCGGCTTGAGCAGACCGAACAGGGTCTTGAGCACGGTCGACTTACCTGCGCCATTGGGTCCCAGCAGCAAGGTGATGCTGCCCTTGCGGACCTTGAACGACAGGTTGTTGAGGATCATGAAGTCCTTGTACCCCGCCACCACGTCGCGGAATTCGATACAGGTATTCGAGCTGTTGCCGGTTTCCATGTCAGCTTCCCAGATAGGCGTCCAGCACCTGTTTGTTGCCACGTATCTCGGCCGGTGTGCCGATCGCCAGCACCTGGCCTTCCACCATCACCATGATGCGATGGCACAGGTCCATCACGAAGTCCATGTTGTGTTCGATCACGACAAAAGAACTCTTCTTGCCGAACCCCGGATTGCCATTCAGTTCCTTGAGCAGCGTGGAGATGCCCCCTACCAGACTCGGATTGACACCGGCGCAGGGTTCGTCCAGCAGCACCAGCGAAGGTTCGCTCATGAAGGCCATCGCGATATCGACCAGCTTTTGCTGGCCGTAACTCAAAGTGCCGGCCAGCTTGTCGGCCACGTGGCGGATACGGAACTGGTCGATCAATGCATCGGCCTTGCCGCCGAGCCCCGAGTCGCCTGGCGCGAACATGCGACCCAACATGCTGCCCTGGTGCTCCTGCGCGGCCACCAGCAGGTTGTCGCGCACCGTCATCTTGCCAAACACTTGCAGCGTCTGGAACGTGCGCCCTACGCCGAGCCGGTTTAGCTCCAGCGGGCCGGCATGCGTAACGTCGCGACCGTTTAGCGCGATCGTTCCGCCGTCCGGCCTGATCTGCCCCAGCACGCTGTTGAACATGGTGGTCTTGCCCGAGCCATTTGGCCCGATGACACCGAATATCTCACCCGGCATGACGTCGAACGACACGCCGCCCACCGCCTGGATCGCCCCGTAGGCTTTCTTCAAATTGAATACCTTCAACACCGGTTGTGTCATGGCCCCGCTCCAACCACCACCGCTGCCGCACGCGCGGCGCTGGCTGCGCGCGCCTGGCGCCGGGCCTTGATACGGTCCGGAATACTCAGCAGGCCATCGGGCAGCCAGATCATGAGCAGGACCACGGCCGCACCGAATACAAACAGATACCAGGCCTGGGCGAAGCGCAGCCACTCTGGCAGCACCACACCGACAGCGGCGCCCAGCACCGGCCCCAGGAAATAACCCGGTCCGCCCACCACGACCATCAGGTACATCATGATCGACGCGCTGACCGCGAACGGCGCGGGCTCGATGAACTGCACCAGGCTTGCGAACACAGCGCCGGCGACACCGGCGTACACCGCGCCGATGGCGAAACTCAGCAAGGTGTAGGCGCGCGTGTCGATGCCCAGGCTTTCCGCCCGGATCGGGTTGTCGCGCAGGGCCGTAAAGGCCTTGCCCCAGGGGCTGCGCAACAGGCCCAGCAACAGGGCGCCCATCACCACCGCCACGGCCAGCGCGAAGTAGTAATACGCCAGATTGCTCTCCAGGCTGAGTCCAAAAAATCGCGGCCGCGCGATGTTGTTGATGCCGAACGTGCCGCCCGTGAGCCACTCCTCGTTGCGCATCACGAGCCAGATCGCGGTGTTGAAACCCAGCGTGGCGAACGCCAGATAGATTGTTTGCACGCGCAACGCCGGAAAGCCCAGGATGATGCCGACCACGAAACACATCAGCGCCGCCGCCGGCAGGCCGATCCAGAAGCTCAGGCCGGCTTTCATGAGAATCGCCACGGTATAGGCGCCGATGCCGAAAAACGCCGCATGCCCGAGCGATTTCTGCCCCGCGTAACCGACGGTCAGATTCAGCCCCATGGTGGCGATGATGAACACCAGCCAGTAGGTCAGCAGGTACAGGCCGTAGTTTTTCAGAAACGGCGGCAACGCGAGCAGGATGGCGGCCGCGGCCAGCATCGCAAAGGTCGATTTCTTCATACCTTCCTCTCCTCGCGTTTACCCAGCAGCCCCTGCGGCTTGAAGAGAATCACGATCATGAAAATCACCAGTGCCACCGCGTCCTTGTAGGCCGGGGAAATGTAGGCCGCCGCCAGGTTCTCGGCCACCCCGACGATAAGGCCGCCCAGCAGCGCCCCGCGCGAGTTGTTGAAGCCGCCGATGATGGCCGCGAAAAAGGCCTTGTTGCCAAGCGATTCGCCCATGTCGAACTTGGCGAGATAGGTGGGGGTAACCAGCAGGGCGGCCGCTACCGCCAGCACGGCGTTGATGGCAAACGCATAGAAGATCATGCGCGGCACGTCGATGCCCAGCACCGCGGCGCTTTCGGTGTTTTGCGCCACCGCCTGCATGGCGCGGCCGGTGACGGTTTTGGTCATGAAGGCCTGGGTCGCGAACACCAGCGCAATGGCCAGCACGAAGGTGCCGATATCGGACAAGGTGACGGTCACACCCGCGATATTGAACAGCTGGTCTGCGAACAGGCTCGGGAACGGAAATGCCTGGGCGCTATAGCCGGCACGCACGCCGTTGCGCATGGCGATCGACAGGCCGATGGTGGCCACCACGATCGGCATCATGCCGTATTTGAACAAGGGGTCGACCACGCCGCGCTTGAAAATCCAGCCGAGCAGCAACACGGCCAGCACGACCGAACCGGCAAAGCTGACCGCCAGCGGCGCGCCGGCGTGCAGGAAGACCAGCATCATGAAGGCCGGCAGCATGACGAATTCGCCCTGGGCGAAGTTGATGGTTCCGCTGGCCTGCCAAAGCAGCGTGAAACCCAGCGCCGCCAGGCCGTAGATCGAGCCGGTGGCAAGGCCGGAAAAGAAGAGTTGGAGGAAGTCGGTCATGCCAGCAGTTTTAGTCACTAACAAGTTATGTCTTCACATATTCTGAGAAGACTTCAACGTATAGCGGCCATGGCCGGGATGATGTTGAATCGGGTAAGCGAGCAGGCTGCGGCAATTGCACAGCGCCCCAAACGGGTGAGGTAATAGCGATAGGTATGGGCCACTTTTTTGATCAGACCAAGCGTTCGCAATCGTGCCAACTGGCGCGACAGCGCCGAGGCCGGCAACGGCACATGGGCGACGAGGTCG
>JANYBQ010000612.1 GCA_025360705.1 Betaproteobacteria bacterium
CTGCCGCTGGCCTGGCACCAGACTTTTGTAATTGAAGAACGGTTTGGGTTCAACAAAATGAGCCTCCGCCTATGGCTCGCCGACCTTTTCAAATCGTCGCTGGTCGGCGCGCTGATCGGTATACCGATCGCCGCATCGATCCTCTGGTTGATGGGCGCCGCGGGAAGCCGCTGGTGGCTGTGGGCATGGGCTGTATGGATGGGATTCAACCTATTGCTGTTGATGGTCTACCCGACTTTCATTGCGCCGATGTTCAACAAGTTCAAGCCATTGGATGACGAGGTGCTCAAGCGCCGCGTAACCGCGCTGATGCAACGTTGCGGGTTCGCCGCCAAGGGACTGTTTGTAATGGACGGGAGCAAACGCAGCGCGCACGCCAATGCGTATTTCACGGGTTTCGGCGCTGCCAAACGCGTGGTGTTTTACGACACCCTGCTGGCCAAGCTGTCACCCGGTGAGGTTGACGCCGTACTGGCCCACGAGCTGGGGCATTTCAAATATCGCCACATCATTAAGGGTATCGTGGCCATGTTCGCGCTCAGTCTGGCCGGTTTCGCGTTGCTGGGCTGGCTCTCGACCCAGGGCTGGTTTTACACCGGGCTGGGTACGCATCCGAGCTTGGTGGCGACCGCGCCCAACGACGCGTTGGCCTTACTGCTTTTCATGCTGGCGGTGCCGGTGTTCAGTCTTTTTGTGTCGCCGCTGTTTGCGCTCATATCACGCAAACACGAGTTCGAAGCCGACTCCTACGCGGTAGCACAGACGAGCGGTACGGATCTGTCCACCGCATTGCTAAAACTTTATGAGGACAATGCGTCCACGCTCACGCCCGATCCGGTTTACGTGAAGTTTTACTACTCCCATCCGCCCGCAAGCGAGCGACTGACACGGATGACGGCTTGAACGCGGTCCGCGCCACGGCATAAGCAGCATGATGAAAAAGAAAGACTGGTCAACCGTGCCCCGGCGTGCACTGACCGCAACCGAAATCGTCACCGGCCTGGCCAAACTCGACGGCTGGCGGCTCAGTGGTGAAGGCTCGACTTTGGCGATCGAAAAGACCTGTGGTTTCTCGAACTATTACCAGACCATGGCCTTCGTCAACGCGGTCGCCTTTATTGCGCATGTGTCCGACCATCACCCGGATTTGACGGTGTCCTTTAACCGCTGCATCGTGCGCTTCAACACGCATGATGTAAGCGGAATCTCCAGCACCGACTTCGATTGCGCCAGCGCGGTCGATGCTTTGTTGCAGTGACGCTGGAGTCAATCGGTTGAGCAGCCCAACCGCGCTGGAGCACGGGCTGATCGTCGCCAATTACGGGCGCCATTTCCTGGTTGAGATGGCTACCGGACAACGTGTGATCTGTCACTCGCGCGGAAAAAAAAGCCAAGGTGTAGTGGGAGACAGGGTACTGTGGCAGGCCTCGCGTGATGAGGGCACGATCGAGACCATTGAGCCACGCCGCAACCTGTTTTACCGCCGTGACGAAGTCCGTACAAAATCGTTTGCCGCGAACCTCGATTTAGTGCTGATTCTGGTGGCGGCTGAACCCGCGTTTTCCAGCAGCCAGTTATCGCGCGCACTGATTGCCGCCGAAGCCGAACACATCACCCCTCTGATCGCTCTCAACAAAAGCGATATGGCCGAACCGTTTGCGCGCGCCTGGGATTGGCTGCTGCCGTACCGGCAGATGAACTACAGCCTGTTGCCGTTGTCGTTGAAAACAAAGGCCGCACACGACAAGACACTGCTGCTGGCCCATCTGCAAGGCAAGACCACTCTTGTGCTGGGCCCGTCCGGTGCCGGAAAAAGCACCTTGATCAATCTGCTGGCGCTCGACGCCGTTGCGCAAACCGGAGAGATTTCACAGGCGCTGCGTGCGGGCAAACACACCACCACCAGCACCACTTTGTACTGGGCCGATACGGTGAAATCAACCGCCTTGATCGATTCGCCGGGTTTTCAGGAGTTCGGCCTACAGCATATCGATGCCATGCATCTGGCGGGCTATATGCCCGATATCAAGATCAATGCCGCGCAGTGTCGCTTCTACAACTGCACCCACTTGCACGAACCCGGCTGTGCAGTGATCGCCGCACTGGCCGCCAGTGATGGCGCAACTGGCATCAGCGCTGATCGCTACAAAATTTACGGTGAATTATTCGCCGAGTTGTCCCGGTCGAAATACTGAACTCTTCAGGTCACCCCAACAGGCGCGCCAGGGTCAGCAGGGCCAGCAAGATCATCCACATCACGACCGTGCGCCAGACCAGGCCGACCACGGTTCTAAGGTGCCCCACTTCTGGCTCGACGCCAGGCGAAATTCCGCTTCTACCCGAGGTATCGGCCGGACCTCCCATGGGGGTTGCAGGTTCGGCGTAGCCGGCGTCGATCGGGACGCTTCCGAGGCGAAGATTTATCGCGCCGGCGGTGGCAGCCAGGATGACACCATCGTTGTCTCTCGGCTCCTGTTGTTCATAGTTACGCCAGCTTTCGATGGCTTCTTCAAAACTGCCAACTACGGCGAACGCCAGGGCTGTAATACGCGCCGGCAGCCAATCGATAACCCGCCAGGCCCCGGTCGCAACATCCCGCGATGCGACGCTGACGGGTTGCAGCAATGCCTCGTTCTTATGCTGCCAATAACGCGGTACGAATTCGCCCAAGCGGTAAAACACCGCTCCGGCTGGACCGAGTCCCAACGCCGAAAAAACCGAAAACCAGGCCAGCACGCCAAACACATGGCGATGCGCCGCAATCACCGAATACTCGACCACCTGACGCACGATTTCGCTCTTGGGCAAACCGCTTGCTTCGACCTGCTGCCAACTGGCCAGCAACTCACGTGCACGCTCTTCATCGCCGGCCTCCAACGCGTCCCGGATCTCGGTGAAATGGTGGCTGAACTGCCGAAAGCCCACGGTGATGTAAAGCACCACGATATTCCATAGCACGGCGGCGGCCCAGCCGATGGTTTGCACCAGCAGCCAGTAAATCGCGGTTACCGAAACCGCGGGCGTCAGCACCGCAATGCCCCAGGTCAACCAGCCATGCCGCGTGCGGCCCGCGTCGAAGTTGCGTCCGGTCCACCGGACCCAGCTGCGCAAGATTGAATGAATCGGATTGATGCGGGCCAGCGGGCGGGCCTGCTCCAGCAGCAGTGCTACGAATATGGCGATGAAGCTCATGCGGCGATGATACGGGCTTGCGGCGGCTGGTCGGACAACGCGAAGGTGGCCATTCAAGTCGGCACTTTTGCTTTCAGGCTGACAGAAAACGGTAGAAGTTGCGCAACATGCCAGCTGTCGCACCCCAGATAAAACGTTCCGCGTGCCCATCCTGGTACGGCATCGACAACCATTCCCGCCGCATGCCCTGCCACTCGAATACATGCCGGCGATGGTTGGCCGGATTCATTAGAAACTCCAGCGGAACCTCAAAAACGTCATCCACTTCTCCGGCATTGCGGACCAGCGTGAACCCCTCCCGAACCAATGCCACAACAGGCGTAATGGTGAAACCGGTGCCGGTCGCGTAGATGGGCAAGGTGCCAAGTATTTGCACAAATTCGGCCTGCAGGCCGACCTCTTCATGTGCCTCGCGCAACGCGGTCGCGCTCAAATCTTCATCGCTAGCGTCCTGCTTGCCACCGGGAAAGGCTATCTGCCCGGAGTGGGTGGATAGATGCGCGGTTCGCTGGGTAAGCAGCACGGTGGGTCGCGCGCGCTGCACAATGGCGATCAGAACCGAAGCCGGTACCGGCTTTCGGTCGGAAAACCTGGACTCGGCCAAGACTTCAGGCTGCCATACCGGAGGTTTGACAAAACGCGCGCGCAAGAATTCCGCCTTCAACCGTGGCGCCGCGACAGCAGGCAGGTCGGTGTCGACGTGAACCACGGGCACCGTGCGCGGGTCGAAGCGCGGTATTTTCGACAGCGGGATGAACAGTTCAGTCGCGGACATGGAATAAAGATCGAAAAAAAACCGCCCTGCGCTTAGCGCCGGGGCGGTCTTTTTCAGGCTCGACAAATTTACGCTGCGGGCGCCTTCTTGGCGGAGAGTTTTTCCTTGATGCGCGCCGATTTTCCGCTGCGGTCACGCAAGTAATATAGCTTGGCACGTCGGACATCGCCGCGGCGTTTGACTTCAATGCCAGCGATCAGCGGGCTGTATGTCTGAAAGGTTCGCTCTACGCCTTCTCCACTGGAGATCTTGCGCACGATAAAACCGCTGTTAAGGCCGCGGTTGCGCTTGGCAATCACTACCCCTTCATAGGCCTGTACGCGTTTGCGTGTGCCTTCAACAACGTTCACGCTCACGATGACGGTATCTCCTGGGGAGAATTCGGGAATCTTTTTCCCGAGGCGGGCAATTTCTTCTTGCTCCAGGGTTTGGATCAGGTTCATGTTTTCCTTGAATGATCGTGCGCGCGCCAGTGTCGAAATGACACAAAGGGCCTCCAATCTTCAAGATGGAAGCGGCCGTACAGAGGATCTCGGGTCTTCGATTATACAAGCCGGCTGTTGAGGTGTTGCCGCGACCCAAGCAGACAAATTACGTCTCGCCTGAAAGACAGGCTTCGTCTCTGGCCTTCAATCGGCCCGCTGCCCGCGCCTGCGTTATCAGCTCTGGCCGGTTGCGCCACGTGAATAACAAACGCTGGTCGCGGCGCCAGCGCTCTATGTTGCCGTGGTGGCCCGACATTAAAACGTCGGGCACCGCTTTCTCGTTCCAGCGTTCGGGGCGGGTGTAGTGCGGGCAATCGAGCAGGCCATCCAAAGCAGTGTTAAAGCTGTCCTGCTGGTGGCTTGTTTCGTCGTTCAATACTCCGGGCTGGAGTCGAGCCACCGCGTCGAGCAAAGCCATTGCCGCAATTTCGCCGCCCGAGAGGACGAAGTCACCCAAGCTGATTTGCGCATCCACGCAGGCATCGACGAAGCGCTGGTCCAGGCCTTCATAACGACCGCAAACCAGAATTGCGCCTTCGCTATCGGCCCAGTGCTGGACCATGGCGTGATTCAGCGTTTTGCCGAGCGGCGAAAAAAGGATTACGGGCGGGGTGTCCAGGCGTGCCGCCCTAACGTGTTGCAGACATCTGGCCAAAGGCTCAGCCATCATGACCATGCCAGGTCCGCCACCGAAAGGCCGGTCATCGATCCTGCGGTAATTGCCATCGGCGAAGTCGCGCGGATTGGCGAACTGGACATCAACCTGCGCCGACTCAAAAGCCCGGCGCGTAATACCAGCGGTCAGAAATGGCGCGAATAATTCCGGGAAAAGCGTGATGACATCAAAACGCATGAAGTGTTCCGCTTAATAGTCGCTTTGCCAATCAACGCTGATGCGCCGTGCGACCAAGTCGACAGCGTCTACATATACAGCCACGAAGGGGATCATGCGCTCGAGCACCTTGTCGTCCGACGGGTATTTCATCACCAGCACGGCTTGTGCCGAGGTCGACAACAGTTCCGTGACCTGGCCAAGACCGACACCCTCACGATTGACTACGTCAAGACCGATCAGATCTACCCAGTAGAACTCATCCAGCGCTGCCGTCGGGAAACTGGAACGCGGCACGAAAATCCTGGCGCCACGCAATGATTCGGCGACGCCGCGATCGTCAACCGAATGCGCGCTGGCCACAATTCCGCCGGAATGATCCCTGGCTTCCTTGACTCGCAGTTTCAAGGTGCCGGAAAAATTTACGGCGCCTTTCTCGGCGGGCAATAAATACCACTGTCTGGAAGAAAAAAGCGCCTCGGGATTGGCGCTGTAGGGGAGAACTTTGAACCACCCCTTGAGGCCCCAGGCATCTGCGATACGCCCGACCTCGACCGCATCCGCAGGCAGCTCAGCGACGTCAAGTTGGGGCAGCATCGGGCGCTCAGGAGCGGATGATGCAGCGCGCGAGGCACCTTTTGGCTGGCTCTCAGACAGCTTTTTTGGCGGCTTGCTCAACCAGACGTTCCACGGTCGGGGACGCCTGCGCACCCACACTTCTCCAGTGGGTCAGGCGATCGAGCGAGATGCGAATGCTTTCCTCGGTGGCAGTGGCAATCGGATTGTAAAAACCGATACGCTCGATGAACCGGCCATCACGGCGGGTGCGTTTGTCGGCCACGACAATATTGAAAAATGGGCGTGCTTTTGCACCGCCACGGGCGAGTCGGATGACGACCATGATTTATCCTTTGGGGGTGGCGGAAATCGCTTTCCGACATTATTTTCAGCGCTGGTCTCTGGGTTAAGACACGTACCTTGACCACTTGGCCGGCACACGCTGAAAGCTTTCTATTATAACGGGAATATGCTATGCCTTTGATCCGACGCAGCCGTGAAGGCGACATCGAAGCCATCACCGCGATATACGCACACCATGTGCGGCACGGGACCGGCACATTCGAGATCGATGCGCCATCCGCCGCTGAAATGGAGGCGCGCCATTCCGATGTGCTTGCAAAAGGCCTGCCTTATCTGGTGGCCGAAATCGACCGGCAAGTAGTGGGCTTTGCCTACTGCAATTGGTTCAAGCCGCGACCGGCGTACCGGTTTTCCGCCGAGGATTCCATCTACCTCGCGCCGCAAGCGCACGGCAAAGGGCTAGGACGCGCGCTTCTGGCCGAGTTGATGGCACAAGCCCAGGCAGTCGGCCTGCGCAAGCTGATCGCGGTGATCGGAGACTCGCGCAACGCGGGCTCCATCGGTCTGCATCGCGCTGTCGGCTTCACCGACGTCGGTATCCTTAAATCCTGCGGATGGAAGTTCGACCAATGGCTTGACGTAGTCTTGATGGAATGTGCATTGGGGCAAAGTGACGCGGTTGACCCACCACTGGCTCAGGTATGAAAAACAAGACCTTAGCCGCCTGGTTGGCGTTCCTGGGCGGGCCATTGGGACTGCATCGCTTTTATCTCAAGGGCAGACGCGACTGGCTGGGATGGCTGCTGCCGATACCTACCGCACTGGGCCTGTATGGCGTATTGCGCGTGCGTGAATTCGGCGTCGACGATCGCTGGAGCTGGGTGCTGCTTCCACCGTTAGGCTTGACCATCGCCGGTTGCGCGCTTACGGCCATCGTCTATGGGTTGATGACGCCGCAAAAATGGAACTGCGAGTTCAATCATTCGGAAAATGCGGCAACGGCGGCTGGCGACACCAATTGGTTCACCATTGCCGCTGTTGTGTTCTCACTGCTGTTCGGCACCGCGGCACTGATGTCAGCCATTGCCTTCAGCTTTCAGCGCTATTTCGAATTCAACGCTTGAATCCCCGCATAAGAAGCACGCGTCAGAAAATCTGAAGACTGATCCAATACGCCAGCGCAGCGACTAACGCGCTGCTGGGAATGGTTAACACCCACGCCCACACGATATTGCCCGCCACGCCCCAGCGTACTGCGCTTGCACGCTGGGTTGCGCCAACTCCCACGATGGCGCCCGTGATGGTGTGAGTGGTAGAGACCGGTATCCCCAGCAAAGCCGCCGTGAAAAGCGTGATGGCACCTCCCGTTTCAGCGCAAAAACCATGCACGGGTTTAAGTTTGGTCAGCCGCTGTCCCATGGTCTTGACAATCCGCCAGCCTCCAAACAAGGTGCCCATCGCAATCGCGGTATAGCAACTCAGGACAACCCACGTCGGCGGGGACGACGCGCCGGCCGCCGTGTAACCGGTAGCGATCAGCAACATCCAGACGATGCCGATCGTTTTCTGCGCGTCGTTGCCACCATGACCCAGACTGTAGGCACTGGCGGACACCAGTTGCAGACGGCGAAACCATCGGTCTACCCGACTCGGTGTACTGCGGCGCAAGGTCCACGTCACGGCAATCAGCATCAGCGATCCCAGCAAAAAACCCAGCATGGGAGAGACGAAAATAAACACAACCGTCTTCCACACGCTGGACGCTATCAGCGCGCTCGCCCCGGCCTTGGCGATGACCGCGCCAACGATCCCGCCGATCAAGGCGTGCGATGAACTGCTGGGGATTCCGTAGTACCAGGTAATGAAGTTCCAGCTGATGGCGCCAATCAAGGCACCGAACACCACGTGCACATCCACCACTCCGGGCTGCGCCAGGCCTTTGCCGATCGTGGCAGCAACGCTTAAGTGAAATACGAATATCGCGACGAAGTTGAAGAAGGCCGCGAAAACCACCGCCTGCCCTGGCTTGAGTACACCGGTCGATACCACGGTCGCAATGGAGTTGGCGGCATCGTGAAAACCGTTCATGAAGTCAAATACCAGGGCCAGCGCCACCAGCAACACGACTACCCATACCGTTACTTGCGCTTCCGTCATGACGGGTTCAGGAATTTTCGAGGACGATGCCTTCGACAATGTTGGCTACGTCTTCGCACTTGTCGGTGATGGTCTCCAGCAATTCGTAAATCGCCTTGAGCTTGATCAACTCGCGCACGTCCGGCTCCTCGCGAAACAGTTTGCTCATGGCGGCCCGCATGACGCGGTCGGCATCCGACTCCAGCTGGTCAATCTCTTCGCAGGTTTTGAGCGCGGCCTCGGCCACGGATGGCTCCGCGATTCTGGCCAGCAACTTGACCGCATCACGCACGCGTTCGCAGCATTTGACGCTGACGTCGGTCAGGCGCACGATCTCATCGGTCATGTGACGCACGTCATACAGGGCCATGGTTTCGGCCGAGTCCTGGATCAGATCGGCCACATCGTCCATGGTATTGATCAGTGAATGAATCTGTTCGCGGTCGATCGGGGTAATGAACGTGACATGGATAGCCTTGTTGACGTCATGCGTGACGCGGTCGGCGGCGCGCTCGGCGTTATCCACGTCCTGGTTGTACTTTTGCCGCAAATGCGCGTCGCCGTAATTGGCCACCAGCTTGGAGAAGGCGCGCGCCGCCTCCACGATGTAATCCGCGTGCTGGTTGAACATCTCGAAAAAATTGCCCTCGCGCGGCAGCAATTTGGCAAACAACATCGCACTCTCCAGACCGGAAACAGGTTAAAAATGGGACGGTTCAGGCGCCGCTAAAAACGAAAAAGACGGCGCCGACCCTACAAGTTCTTCAAATGGCCTTGCCAGACAAACGTCATGAAGACGTTGCTGGCGATCCGCAGCAAAACTGTCCGCAGCGTCAGCGGAAACGACTGGATCACGCTCAGGCTGGCAGGTCTTCTTTTATCGAAGCCGCCGCATCCGTAAATTCCCCGATCTTGTCGAAATTGAGATACTGGTAGACATCGGCGCTGGCAGCGGTCAAGACTTCCATATCCGCCATGTACTCCCCCTTGGTCGGTATGCGGCCGAGCTTGGAACAGATTGCCGCGAGCTCCGCCGAACCCAGGTACACATTGGCATTTTTGCCCAGCCGGTTCGGGAAATTGCGCGTGGAAGTGCTGAACACGGTGGCGCCTTCCTTGACCTGCGCCTGGTTGCCCATGCACAGGCTACAGCCGGGCATTTCCATGCGCGCGCCAGCCGACCCCAGAACACCGTAGTGTCCCTCGTCACTGAGCTGCTTGGCATCCATTTTGGTGGGTGGTGCCACCCACAGCTTGACCGGGATATCGCGCTTGTTTTCCAGCAACTTGGATGCCGCGCGGAAATGCCCGATATTGGTCATGCAGCTGCCGATAAACACCTCGTCGATCCGGGAGCCGGCCACATCCGCCAGTGTCCTGACGTCGTCTGGATCGTTCGGGCAAGCCACGATAGGCTCGTGGACATCGGCGAGGTCGATCTCGATAACCGCCGCGTATTGCGCATCGGCATCGGCTTGCATCAAAACCGGATTGGCGAGCCAGGCCTCCATGGCGTGGATGCGACGCGTGATGGTGCGCACGTCGGAATAACCGCTGGCGATCATCCACTTCAACATCGTGATGTTGCTGGTGATGTATTCGATGATGGGCGCCTTGTCCAGAAACACGGTGCAGCCGGCTGCTGAACGCTCGGCCGAAGCGTCGCTCAATTCGAAGGCCTGCTCCACTTTCAAATCAGGCAGCCCTTCGATCTCCAAAATGCGCCCGGAGAAAATATTCTTCTTGCCCTGTTTGGCCACGGTCAGCAAGCCGGCCTTGATGGCATACAGCGGAATCGCGTTGACCAGGTCACGCAAGGTCACCCCAGGTTGCATCTGCCCTTTGAAACGCACCAATACACTTTCAGGCATGTCCAGCGGCATGACGCCGGTGGCGGCACCGAACGCCACCAGACCCGAGCCGGCCGGAAAACTGATACCGATCGGAAACCGCGTGTGGCTGTCGCCACCTGTACCCACCGTATCGGGCAGCAACATGCGATTGAGCCAGCTATGGATGATGCCGTCACCGGGGCGCAAACTGATGCCGCCGCGCGTGCTGATGAAGTCCGGCAACTCGTGGTGCATCTTGACGTCCACCGGCTTGGGATACGCCGCCGTGTGGCAGAACGATTGCATCACCAGGTCGGAGCTGAAACCCAGGCAGGCCAGGTCTTTCAGTTCGTCGCGCGTCATGGGCCCCGTTGTGTCCTGCGAGCCCACCGAAGTCATTCTGGGCTCGCAGTAAGTGCCGGGGCGCACGCCCTGCCCGTCCGGTAGTCCCACCGCGCGGCCGACGATTTTTTGCGCCAGCGTGAACCCGGTTTTTGTGTCTTCCGGGTTTTGCGGCAGGCGGAAAAGCATGCTTACCGGCAGACCGAGGGCTTCGCGCGCCTTGGCCGTCAGACCGCGGCCAATGATGAGCGGGATGCGCCCACCCGCACGCACTTCATCGAACAACACATCGCTCTTGAGCTTGAACTCGGCAATCACCTTGCCGTCCTTGATCGCCTTACCTTCGTAAGGACGCAACTCGACCACATCGCCCATGTTCATCCTGTCCACATCGAGTTCGATCGGCAAGGCTCCTGAATCCTCCATCGTGTTGTAGAAAATAGGCGCGATCTTGCCGCCCAGACAGACACCACCGAAACGCTTGTTGGGCACGAACGGGATGTCTTCGCCCGTGAACCACAAAACCGAATTGGTGGCGGACTTGCGGCTCGACCCGGTGCCAACCACATCACCCACGTAAGCCACCAGATGACCGCGCGCGCGCAAGTCCTCGATAAACTTGACCGGGCCGCGCTTGCCATCCTGCTCGGGCGTAATTCCAGGCCGCGGGTTCTTGTGCATGGCCAACGCATGTAGCGGAATATCGGGGCGGCTCCAGGCGTCGGGGGCCGGCGACAAGTCGTCGGTGTTGACCTCGCCGGCCACCTTGAAGATGGTCACCGTAATGCTTTGAGGCACTTCCGGCCGCCTGGTAAACCACTCGCCGTCGGCCCAGCTCTGCATCACCCCTTTGGCGTACGGGTTGCCCTTGCCGGCCTTGTCCTTGACGTCATGGAACTGGTCGAACATCAATAGAGTTTTCTTCAGCCCTTCGGCAGCGACCGGAGCGACGGTTTCGTCGTCCAGCAAGTCCACCAGCGGTCCGATGTTGTAGCCGCCCAGCATGGTGCCAAGCAACTCGGTTGCCTTTTCACGGCTGATCAACGCGCATTTCTCGCTGCCGTGTGCCACCGCGGCAAGATAGCTTGCCTTGACCTTGGCCGCGTCGTCCACGCCAGCCGGGACACGGTGCGCGATCAAATCCAGCAGTGCTGAATCTTCGCTCAAAGTACTCAGCGGTTGCGGGTTCTTGAGCAGTTCGATTAGATCCGCGGTCTGCCTTGCCGATAGCGGCAGCGGAGGAATCCCGAGAGCGGCGCGTTCGGCGACATGGGTACGATAAGTTTGCAACATGAGGGTTCCTCGGATATCGACAATTTGAATTGGTGGAAATTGCGTATCGCGTCAGTGACTCGAGCCGCGAACGGTGATGGCCGGGGTTATGGTTGGCGGGTCGCGGCAGCACCCGAAGACGATGCACCCGACGATGGCGGCTGCGCTGCATTGGCCGGTACGTCCAAAGGCTCCAGCAGGCCGCGAGGCGGGTTTTTCTTCATCTGATCGGCATAGGTCACCTGCTCGGTGCTCATGCATTCATCGGCCAGGCGCAGGCCGAGTTTCTGGCTCATTAGCATGGACTTGTTGCCCAGCTGCAGCCACATCGCGCCGCGCACCGGGTCTTCCAGACGGACCGCGCCGGTACGGCTTTCGACCGGATGCATCATGTACCGCATCGTTTTTAACTGCACGGTAAAGAATCCTTCTCGTTTGCTCGGTGTAATCTGAACCGCGGCGCCGAGTTCGCACGGAATACGCCCAACATAGACCTTCTTGGCCATCGCAAGGTCGGCCTCGTCCAATGTGACGTTTCGGTCCTCGTCGATCGGGGTGACTTCTTCCACCGCTTTGGCGGCGGACCGCACCAGCTTGGCACGTGGCTTGGGAGTGGCTTTTTTGGCTTGGACCGTCGTGCGGGAAACCGGGTCTGCCTGCGCCAATACGAGGCTCGATCCAGTGAGACCGGAGATGGCAACAGCAAGAGAGCAGAAAAAATGCAATTTCATGGAGCAATGGAGTTGGAGGTTGGCGCCGGGGCGTCCTGAAACCAGGCCTGCACGATATCTGGCAGGGTCCGCCCGGTACGATGGGCTCTTACCAGCACTTGCCAGTCATACCGGTAACTCGCACGGTCATGCAACCGGCCGCCGACATTGACTGGCGCCCAGTCCGCCCGCGCGGCAGCGGTGAGTATGTTGGTCGATGTTTCGATCTCGCGTTCCGTGGGAGCAAACGCTTTCAGGATAGGGCGGATCTGCGCCGGGTGGATGCTCCACATACGTGTGTAGCCGAATTCGCGCGCGGCACGCGTGACAGCGGCTTGAAGGGCAAAAACGTCGTTGAATTCCGTTACCACGCAGTGCGACGGTACTTTGCCGTTTGCATGGCTGGCCGAAGCAATTTCCAGCTTGGCACGGACCACCAGCGGATGGGTGAACTGACCCGGTGAACCCATCGCCTCCGCTGGAATCGCGCCGCCGTGCGCCGACACAAAATCCATCAGACCGAAACTTAGCGACTGCACACGTGGATGTGCGGCGATCTGGAACGCACGATGGACGGCAGCAGGGGATTCGATAAGCGCATGTATTGGCAGGTGCGATGCACCTGCGGCGTCCAGTGCCGCCGCAGCGCGCTCGATGTGATCTACACATTCCACCTTGGGAACCATGACGTGGCAGAGCCGGTGCCCCGCACGGCCAGCGATACAGGCGACGTCGGCCTCGAACGCGGAGTGGTCCACCGGATGCACCCGCACCGCCACGCGGGCGGCCGGCGCGGTTGCCAGCGCAAGTTCTGTAACCATCGCGGCGTGGTCGGCCTCGCCGCCAACCGGCGCACCGTCCTCGCAGTCGAGCGAGACGTCAAATACACATCCGCCGAACTCGGCCGTCATCTCGGCCTGTAGCTGCAGGCTTTTGCGCATGCGGGCCTCAACACCGCTGTAGTGGTCGCAAAGGGGAATAGCAAGGCCCCCGGCTTGCGCCTCGAGAAGAACCTCGCGAGGATGCCTGGCAGTGCGCACGCTGGCCTACAGCAGATGCGCCACGCCAGCTTGTTCGTCCTGCAATTCCTTGAGTGTCTTGTCGATACATTCCTGGCTGAAGGCGTCGATTTCCAACCCTTCGACCAGCTTGTATTCGCCACCTTCACACGTCACGGCAAAACCGAACATGGTGTCCCTGGG
The DNA here is from genome assembly GCA_025360705.1 of Betaproteobacteria bacterium. Lineage (GTDB taxonomy): Bacteria > Pseudomonadota > Gammaproteobacteria > Burkholderiales > Burkholderiaceae_C > CAISIP01. Next base: position 13,640 of record JANYBQ010000612.1, read on the forward strand.
AATGCCGTACTGGCCGTCCGAGGGAATGCCCATAGTGACCCATTTTCCATTGGTGCCCAAAGCCCAATCGTGCATATGGTCGATGGCTGCATTGGCCGCCGAGGCCGCCGACGAAACACCGCGCGCCGCAATAATGGCCGCGCCGCGCTTGCCCACTGTCGGCAAGAAAGTGTTGGCATTCCACATCTGATCGTCGATCATCTGCTTGACGCTCTGGCCTTTAATCGTCGCGAACCGGTAGTCGGCGTACATGGAAGGCGAATGGTTGCCCCACACCGCAAGCTGCTCGATATCCGCGACCGGCTTGCCGGTTTTGGCGGCGATCTGACTCAAGGCGCGGTTGTGATCCAGACGCAGCATGGCCGTGAAATTACGGCGCGGCAGATCCGGTGCGCTCTTCATCGCGATATAGGCGTTCGTATTGGCCGGGTTGCCGACCACCAGTACCTTGACATTGCGGCTGGCCACCGCATTCAGCGCCTTACCCTGGGCCGTGAAAATCTCCGCGTTGACGGCCAGCAATTCGGCACGTTCCATGCCCGGTCCACGCGGGCGCGAGCCAATCAACAACGCGTAGTCGGCATCCTTGAAGGCCGTCATCGGGTCGCCATGGGCTTCCATGCCCGCCAGCAGCGGGAATGCGCAGTCCTGCAACTCCATCATCACGCCCTGCAAGGCCTGTTGCGGCTTTTCCACCGGCACTTCAAGCAGGCTCAAAATAACCGGCTGGTCCTTGCCCAGCATTTCACCCGAGGCAATACGAAACAGGATGGCGTAACCAATTTGCCCAGCTGCGCCGGTGACGGCGACGCGAACGGGTTTTTTGCGCATGGGAGAACTCCAGATAGGTTGGGAATAAAGGTTCGGGACATCGCCCAGACCAACCGTCCGGGGCGCCAATAAAGCGGCTCAAGTTTACTCTCGAAATCCGCCTTGGGTCAACTTGTCTTATGTCTTATATAAGATATGATTGCTCTGTGAACGGCACCCTGAGCGGTGCCCGGCCCACACGTTTTTCGATGCACCCAACTCCCCTTTCAACCTTGCAGCCAATGGCTTACCCGGCGGAGCTGGATTCCTCCGCAAGTACGGGCATTGCACCGGCATTCAGTCCTTTGTATCAGCAGATAAAGGGGTTGATGCTGAAGAGCCTGCAAGCCGGTGAATGGAAGCCCGGGGAGTCGATTCCAAGTGAAGTGGAACTGGCAGTGCGATTTCGGGTTAGCCAGGGTACCGTGCGCAAGGCAATCGACGAGCTCGCGGCCGAGAACCTGTTGATGCGCCGCCAAGGCAAGGGCACCTTCGTCGCAACCCATGCCGAGCAGCATGTTCGATACCGTTTTCTCAAACTGATTCCGGATGACGGCGATCCCAGCAGCGAGGGACCGGCGCAACGCGCATTTATCGACTGCAAACGTCTTCGCGCGGCTGCCGACACGGCACGCGCCCTGGGGCTGCGTAGCGGGGACCCGATTTTGCAATTGCGCCGGGTTTTGTCGTTTGCGAACCAGCCCACGATCCTGGAAGACATCTGGCTTCCGGGAGGTCCGTTCAAGGGACTTACGGCTGAGCGGCTAAGCGCTTATCACGGACCGATGTATGCCTTGTTCGAGACGGAGTTTGGCGTGCGCATGGTGCGCGCGCAAGAGAAATTGCGCGCCGTGTTGCCCGATCCGGACCAGTCGGCGCTGCTGAAGGTGGCGCAAAATACGCCGTTGCTGAGCGTGGAGCGTATTGCGTTTACCTATGACGACAAAGCCATGGAACTGCGCCGCGGCCTGTACCGCACCGACAAGCACTATTATCGTAATGAACTCAATTGAAAATTGGCAAGCAACGAGATACGTATTTCATGACTGAACTGGACACATCTCCCCACCCAAAGCGGCCCGAGTTTCGCAACATCAACGCGTTCACGGATTTGCCCGGTTACCGGCTGCCTCTGGCAGGACTGGTATCGATACTGCACCGGATCAGCGGCGCCATCATGTTCGTATTGTTGCCATTCATCATCTGGATGTTCGATGTCTCGGTTTCTTCGGAAATATCCTTCGACAGATTCAAGCGGGTCTTCAACGTGGGACTCCCGCTCTCGCGTGAGTCGCTGGTGCCGGGATGGTTCATGAAGCTCGTGGCATTGGTCCTGATCTGGGCTTTTATGCATCACCTGATCGCCGGTCTGCGCCATTTGTGGATGGACGTCAGCCACGAAGCCGTGACCAAGTCATTCGGCAAAAGTTCGGCCGCCGCGGCTCTGGCATTCAGCATTGGACTGACGGCTGTCTTTGGAGCCAAGCTGTTCGGCGCCTATTGACATCGCAGCGCATATTGGACGGAAAGGATGGCGTTTGATGGCAGTTAATTTCGGAACCAGGCGCACCGTGGTCGGTGCCCACTACGGCATGCGCGACTGGCTGGGGCAGCGCGTTACGGCCGCCTTGATGGCGCTGTTCACACTGATCGTAGTGGGGCAGCTGGTGTTTACCAGCGGCGCCGTTGGCTACGACCGCTGGGCCGGCATATTTTCGGCACAGTGGATGAAGGTATTGACTTTTGTCGTGATCGTCGCCTTGCTGTACCACGTATGGGTTGGCATGCGCGACATCTGGATGGACTACGTGAAGTCGGTCGCAACACGCTTGACACTGCAAATTTTCTCTATCGTCTGGCTGGTTGGTTGTGCTGGCTGGGCGATCCAGGTCCTTTGGCGTCTATAGCGAAAAAGCGGCCGGCATTTCTATTTCTGCTTCCCAACTGTTATCCATGACTTATTCCATTACCAAACGCAAGTTTGACGTTGTCATCGTCGGCGCAGGTGGTTCCGGCATGCGGGCATCGTTGCAGTTGGCGCGCGCCGGTTTGAACGTGGCGGTGTTGTCGAAGGTTTTCCCGACACGCTCGCACACGGTTGCCGCGCAAGGCGGCATTGGCGCGTCGCTGGGCAATATGAACCAGGACAACTGGCACTACCATTTTTATGACACGGTCAAGGGTTCGGACTGGCTTGGCGATCAGGACGCAATCGAGTTTATGTGCCGGGAAGCGCCCAAGGTCGTCTACGACCTGGAACACATGGGCATGCCGTTCGACCGCAATCCCGACGGCACCATTTACCAGCGCCCATTCGGCGGACATACCGCGAATTACGGAGAGAAGCCGGTAGAGCGCGCCTGCGCCGCGGCAGACCGTACCGGCCACGCGATGCTGCACACGCTGTACCAGCAAAACGTAAAGGCGCGGACGGCCTTTTTCGTTGAATGGATGGCACTGGATTTGATCCGCGACTCCGATGGAGACGTAGTCGGTGTCACTGCGCTGGAAATGGAAACCGGCGATCTGCACATATTGCAAGCCAAGACCACCATGCTGGCCACGGGAGGCGCCGGGCGGATTTTTGCTGCCTCGACCAATGCCTATATCAATACTGGCGATGGGTTGGGCATGGCGGCGCGCGCCGGCCTCGCACTCGAGGACATGGAGTTCTGGCAATTCCACCCGACCGGCGTTGCCGGTGCCGGTGTGTTGCTGACGGAGGGCTGCCGTGGCGAGGGCGCGATTCTGGTAAACAGCAATGGCGAACGCTTCATGGAGCGTTATGCGCCAACACTCAAAGACCTTGCACCGCGCGATTTTGTATCGCGTTGCATGGACCAGGAGATCAAGGAAGGCCGCGGATGTGGGCCAAACAAAGACTATGTGATGTTGAAGCTTGACCACCTGGGCGCCGACACCATCATGAAACGCCTGCCATCGGTGCATGAAATAGGTATCAATTTCGCCAATGTCGACGTAACACGGGAACCGATCCCGGTGGTGCCCACCATTCATTACCAGATGGGTGGCGTGCCGACCAATATCCACGGCCAGGTAGTGACGCAAAAAGACGGCAACGACAATGCACCGGTCGCCGGCCTGTATGCCGTGGGTGAATGCTCTTGTGTCAGTGTGCATGGTGCCAACCGTCTGGGTACCAATTCCCTGCTGGATCTGTTGGTGTTCGGCCGCGCTGCCGGTAACCATATTGTCGAATTCAATGACAAAAACAGCAACCACAAGGATCTTCCAGGTGATGCAGCCGACAGGACGCAAGCGCGTCTGGCGCGGCTGGACGACAGCCGAGGGGGTGAATATGCGCAGGACGTCGCCAATGACATCCGCGCCTCGATGCAGACACACGCCAGCGTTTTTAGAACCCAGGAAAAACTGAATGCGGGAGTTGCCGAAATCGCGCGAATTCGCGAGCGCGTCGCCAACATCGACCTTAAAGACAAGTCCAGGATTTTCAACACCGCGCGCATAGAGGCGCTGGAGGTCGAAAACCTGATCGAAGTAGCGCAGGCAACCATCGTCTCCGCGGCAGCGCGGCGTGAGAGCCGTGGCGCGCATTCCGTTGCCGACTACGGCGACACACCCCAACACCCGAACGGCCGCAACGATACCGACTGGCACAAACACACGCTCTGGTACAGCGAAGGTAATCGCCTGAGCTACAAACCAGTGCAGATGAAGCCCTTGACCGTTGAGTCGGTTCCCCTGAAGGTGCGTACATTTTGAAACCGGAGTTATCGGAGCTATAGATGCAAAAACGAACATTCCAGATTTACCGCTACGACCCGGATAAAGATACCAAGCCCTACATGCAAACCATCGAGGTGGAACTTGAAGGGAACGAACGCATGTTGCTGGACGCATTGATGAAACTCAAGGCGGTCGATCCCGGCATCTCCTTTCGCCGCTCTTGCCGCGAAGGCGTGTGCGGGTCCGATGCCATGAACATCAATGGCAAAAACGGCCTTGCCTGTCTGACCAACATGCTTACCTTGTCGGGCACTATTGTCCTGAAGCCCTTGCCCGGCTTGCCGGTGATCCGCGATTTGATCGTGGACATGACGGAATTCTTCAAGCAGTACAACTCGATCAAGCCGTATCTGGTGAACGACAACGTTCCGCCCGAGAAAGAGCGCCTGCAAAGCCCGCAGGAGCGTGAGGAACTTAACGGCTTGTACGAATGCATCCTGTGCGCCAGTTGTTCTACTGCCTGTCCAAGCTTCTGGTGGAACCCGGACAAGTTCGTCGGGCCGGCGGGGCTGCTGCAGGCCTACCGTTTCCTCGCTGACAGCCGCGACGAAGCTACTACCGAGCGGCTCGACAATCTCGAAGATCCGTATCGCCTGTTTCGCTGCCGCTCCATCATGAACTGCGTGGACGTGTGCCCCAAGGGCCTGAATCCGACCTTGGCGATTAACAAAATCAAGGAAATGATGGTGCTTCGTACCGTCTGACCACTGCCCAACGATGGCGCCGGTCTCGAACCTCGATTTGCCGCTCGACGATCGGGCATTGAGCAGACTCCGATGGCGTTGCCGTCGAGGTATGCTGGAAAACGATATATTCCTCGAGCGGTTTCTGCGTCGGTACGCTACAGGTCTGACCGTACGCCAAGCCCGTGGCCTGACCGATCTGCTGGATTTGAGTGACAATGATTTACTCGATCTTCATCTCTGTAAAAGGACACTTGCGCAGGTCGATGCCCACCTCGACAGAACCGACGTGCTGGAGATATTGGGAATGTTGAGAGAAAGCCGCTGAAAGGGCAAAAATGAAACTAGCTGACAACAAAGCCACCCTGTCGTTCAGTAACGGCAGCCCGAAGATCGAGTTGCCGGTCTACAGCGGCAGCGTGGGTCCCGATGTCATAGATATTCGCAAACTTTATGCGCAGACCGGAATGTTTACCTACGACCCTGGGTTTATGTCGACTGCCGCATGCCAGTCGACGATTACCTATATCGATGGCGACAAGGGCGAGTTGCTGTATCGCGGTTATCCGATCGAACAGATCGCGACCAATTGCGATTTTCTTGAGACCTGCCACCTGCTGCTGTACGGCAACCTGCCCGATGTAGCCGCCAAGGCCAAGTTCACGAAAACCGTCACCAACCACACCATGGTGAACGAGCAGATGCAGTTCTTTCTGCGCGGTTTTCGGCGTGATGCCCATCCGATGGCCATCATGACCGGCTTGGTAGGAGCGCTGTCGGCCTTCTACCATGACAGTACCGACATCAACAACCCGGAACATCGCGAAATCTCGGCGATCCGACTGATTGCGAAGATGCCAACGCTGGTGGCCATGGCGTACAAATATAGCGTCGGCCAGCCTTTCATGTATCCGAAAAACAACCTCGGTTACGCGGGCAACTTCCTGCATATGATGTTTGCGACGCCATGTGAGCAATACACCGTGAACCCGGTGATTGAACGCGCTCTGGACCGCATCTTTATCCTGCATGCCGACCATGAACAAAACGCATCCACGTCGACCGTGCGCCTATGCGGAAGCTCCGGCACCAATCCATTCGCCGCCATCGCGGCGGGCGTGGCCTGCTTGTGGGGTCCGGCGCATGGCGGCGCCAACGAGGCCGCCTTGAACATGCTGGAAGACATCCAGAAAATGGGGGGGGTAAGCAAGGTTGGCGAATTCATCAGCCAGGTCAAGGACAAAAATTCCGGCATCAAGCTGATGGGCTTTGGCCACCGGGTTTACAAGAACTACGACCCGCGCGCCAAACTCATGCAGGAGACCTGTCGTGAGGTGCTGAGTTCTCTCGGGCTTGAGAACGATCCCTTGTTCAAACTCGCGATGGCGCTGGAGAAAATCGCGTTGGAAGACGACTATTTCGTGCAACGCAAGTTGTATCCGAATGTGGATTTTTACTCCGGCATCGTGCAACGCGCGATTGGTATCCCAACGTCGCTGTTCACGGCGGTTTTTGCCCTTGCCCGCACGGTGGGCTGGATCGCCCAGCTAAACGAGATGATCGGCGACCCGGAATACAAAATCGGTCGTCCGCGCCAATTGTTCACGGGTTCCGAGCAACGTCAGGTTGTTCCCATCGGTCAACGTTAAAGCTCGAGTATTTGCGTGCCGCGCTATTCGCGGCCCCGGGGCTCGAGCGCCATTGCGCGGCCTCGACATAAATCACGCTTCAAGGAATTTGCACCATGCCCCGCACTCTCTACGACAAGATATGGGACGAACATGTCGTCCATACTGAAGAAGATGGCACAACCGTGCTTTATATCGATCGCCACCTGGTTCATGAAGTGACCAGCCCCCAGGCTTTCGAGGGTATCCGCCAAGCCGGCCGGAAAGTGTGGCGCGTGAGTTCCATCGTTGCCACGGCCGACCACAATACGCCCACGACCGGCTGGGAGCTGGGATACGACGGCATCGCCGACACGGTCAGCCGGGAACAAATCACGACGCTGGACGCCAACATGCTCCACTGTGGCGCGGCAGCCTACTTCCCCTTTCTGTCGAAACGACAAGGCATCGTGCACGTTATCGGTCCGGAAAACGGCGCGACCTTGCCGGGTATGACCGTTGTTTGCGGTGACTCCCATACCTCTACCCATGGCGCTTTTGGCGCGCTGGCACATGGCATCGGCACCAGCGAAGTCGAACATGTCATGGCAACCCAGACATTGCTGACCCGGAAAGCCCGCAATATGCTGATACGGGTCGAAGGTTCTTTGCCACCGGGTTGTGTGGCCAAAGACATCGTATTGGCGGTTATCGGCCGAATCGGTACCGCTGGCGGGACCGGCTTTACGATCGAATTCGCTGGGGCGGCGATTCGTGCGTTGAGCATGGAGGGGCGCATGACGGTCTGCAACATGGCAATAGAGGCCGGTGCCCGCGCGGGCCTGATCGCGGCAGACCAAAAGACCATCGACTACGTTAAAGGCCGCTTGCTGGCGCCTACCGGAATCGAATGGGACCAGGCGGTCACCTACTGGCGCACGCTGCAATCGGATGCCGACGCGAAATTCGACGCTGTCGTCGAGCTGGATGCATCGCAGATTATTCCGCAGGTCACGTGGGGAACCTCACCCGAGATGGTGCTGGGCGTGAACGGCGTGGTGCCCGACCCCGACGACGAAAAAGACGCCAACAAGCGTGACGCGATCGAGCGCGCACTGACCTATATGGGTTTGGAGCCGGGCAAGGCTATGGAGGATATTTACGTCGACAAGGTCTTTATCGGATCGTGCACCAACAGCCGCATCGAAGAT
>JANYBQ010000629.1 GCA_025360705.1 Betaproteobacteria bacterium
GGCGCTGTCGCGCCAGTTGGCACGATTGCGAACGCTTGGTCTGATCAAAAAAGTGGCCCATACCTATCGCTATTACCTCACCCGTTTGGGGCGCTGTGCGATTGCCGCGGCCTGCTCGCTTACCCGATTCAACATCATCCCTGCCATGGCCGCTATACGTTGAAGTCTTCTCAGAATATGTGAAGACATAACTTGTTAGTGACTAAAGCGGTACGGGCGGCCGATGCCCCCGCCCATCGCTGGTTCGATATGGACAATGCCACCTTGGCAGCAGCCGTCGCCAGGGAACCGCGGCTGGTGCATTTTGTTGCCAACACCGACGCCATCCAGGAAGCACGCAATGCCTTGAAGACGCTGGGTATCGATCGTGGCCCGGCAGTCCATGCCAGCCGCCATTCACGCAAGGGTTTGTTGCAGTGGCAAATCACCGTACGCGACGATGGACAGCGCCTGTTCAACGGCACACTGCCGACCTTGATCCAATGGGGCAAACCGCAAGCGGCCGAGCCGCTGCGCCTGCATCCGCGCAACAGTTTGCCGCGCTCGGGCGTGACGCTGCAGAGTATTGCGGTCACCCATCCGTCGGCGGAGATATTGCAAGCGGCTTACGCGGCGATCGGTCTGGCGGGTGTGGCGATATCAGCCGGCCCGATCGATATCGCCGCGACCCTGCACACGCCCAAAGGCGCTGTCACGTTGCACAGCCAGGGGATTTAGCGCTTTATCCCGCCAACCCCGCAAACACGTTCTGCACATCGTCGTTCCCATCGACGGCGGCCAGGAAAGCTTCAACCTCATGCAGATCGCCAGCGCTCAGGCTGGCTGGATCGATCGGGTTTTTGGCCTTGTAGCCGAGCTTGGCCGACAACACGGTAAAGCCCTGCGCCGGCAATGCGCGGCTGACCAGGTCGAGGTCGGTGGGGTCGGTCAGGAATAGCGTCACGCCGTCTTCCTCTCCAGGCTCGAAGTCCTGCGCACCGGCCTCGATGGCGGCCAGTTCGGGGTCTGCGCCAGCTGCCGCGGGCTCGGCTTCGATCATGCCGACATGGGCAAAGTCCCATGCCACCGAACCCGCCGCACCGAGTTGCCCCTTGCGAAACAACACCCGCATTTCGGATGCGGTGCGGTTCACGTTATCGGTCAGGCACTCGACCATCAAGGGCACGCGGTGCGGCGCAAAACCTTCGTAGATGACGTGTTCGAAATGCACCGTTTCCCCGGTAAGGCCGGCGCCTTTTTTGATGGCGCGCTCCAGCGTTTCCTTGGGCATGGACACCTTGCGCGCCTGCTCCACCACCAGTCGCAGCCGCGAATTCGAGGCTGGATCGGCCCCGCTGCGCGCCGCGATCATGATGTCCTTGGCCAACTTGCCAAACAGCTGGCCCCTGGCGTTTGCCGCCAGTTCCTTGCCTTTTGCTTTCCACTGGGCGCCCATTTGGGTGTTCCTTGGTGTTTATGCGGCGCTCAAAATGCGCCGGGTTTATGGGGGTCCTGGGGCTTGCAACTTATCTGTAAAGCGTGATGCATGACCCTAGAAGGGCCTTGGTTATACACCCAGACGACTGAATAAAGGGCGGTCCTGGATCGCTGTAGCGCCGACATGGGTTAAACCGTTAAAGTACAAAAGCGCCAGAGTAAAAAGCTCAAACTGCGAGAGTCTGACAAACATGAAAACCCCCCGCCTTCTCACGGCCGTCCTCCTGACCGCGTGGCCCATTCTGGCGCTGGCCCAAGCCCCGGTGGCCAGCGTGCCGTCGGTGGACCTGGCCCGCTACAGCGGCAAATGGTTCGAGATCGCCAGTTTCCCGATGTTCTTCCAGCGCAACTGTATCGGCGACACCACGGCGGAATACGCGGCTGCGGACAAGGGCGCCATCAGCGTTCGCAACCGTTGCCGTACCGACTCCGGCTTTGACGAGGCCACCGGCAAGGCCACCGTGGTGGTGGGGCTGGACCCGGAGTACCGCTGGGCGGTGGTGGGCAACCCGAACCGCAAGTACTTGTGGGTGTTGTCACGTGCGCCGCAACTGCCGCCTGCGCAACTGGAAGCCGCGTTGGCGTCCGCGAAGGCGCAGGGCTTCAACTTGGCCGAGCTTCGCTACACCACTCAAACAGCCGTGGGCCAGGCGACGCCGTAGAAGGCGAGGCGGCTGCGGCTCAGCGGCCTGCGCAGCGCCACAACAGGCAACGGGCCCGGTTCATCGCGAGACAGTAATGCCTTGTTTGGCGCTTATCGTTTTCTTGCGGGCCGCCGCCTTTTTCTTGGCCAGGCTGGTTTGCGTCAGCCTAGACTTTTTGGCCGGGTGTTGCCTGGTGCGCGGCGGCGGTGGGCTTGCTGACGACCGGCGTCTGGGCAACGGATACCAGCGACAAGGTGGACAAAAGTGCGGCAAAAGCGAAGGTTTTGAGGGTGCTCATGGGCGGCAGGATGGGGTGAACGGAGGGTCGTAGCTTCGATCGATTCGAAACTACCCGCATGGTATTCGACAAGAAGGCCCGCTCGGAGCACCGCGCCCCGTCCCGGCACCCGAAATACGATGATCGCCAACCCCCGTCACTAGACCAGCGGCGTGTCCGATTTCTTGAGCGTACGCAGCACAAAACTCGACTTGCTGTGGCGGATGCCGGGTATTTTGTAGAGTTTTTCACGCAGTAGCCGCTCATAGTCGCGGGTGTCCTGCACCGCGATACGGATGAAGTAGTCGTAGTCGCCCGAAATCAGGAAGGCGTCCAGCACCTCGGGGATGTCGCCCAGGGTGCGGCCGAACGCATACAGCGTCTCGTCGCTATGACTTTCCAGGTTGACCTGCACGATCACCGAGTCGCGATACCCGAGCTGTGTCAGATCGAGCTTGACGGTATAGCCCTGTATGGCACCGGCCGCCTCCATCCGTTTGATGCGGTTCCAGCAGGACGTGGTCGACAAACCGACCTGCGCGCCAATTTCCTGCAGGCTTTTGCGCGAATCTACCAGCAACACTTTGAGGATCGCAAAATCCAGGCGATCGAATTCTTTCTCTATTTTTTCTTCGTTTTTCTTGTTTTTCGGCATTTCATTCCGTATGCAATTGGATATGACTGAAATTATGAAGCCTTTTCACCCCTGCGCTGAATATCATGAATACATGCACAGCACCGCAAAAGCCTCTCCGGCGTCGATCGCCACCACGCCGGAAACCGGCGCGCAAGTCCTGTTGCGCAGCTTGATTTCATGCGGTGTCGACACGGTTTTCGGCTACCCGGGGGGCGCGGTCCTGCCGCTCTACGACGCCTTGCATGGTGAGCCGCGGCTACGTCACGTGCTGGTGCGCCACGAGCAGGCCGCGGTCCATGCGGCGCAGGGCTACGCCCGTTCCACCGGCCGGCTGGGCGTGGTATTCGTGACCTCCGGGCCGGGCGTGGCCAACACCACCTCGGGTTTGCTCGACGCACTCAGCGACTCGATTCCCGTCTTGTGTATCAGCGGGCAGGTGGCCTTGCGGTCGATCGGTACCGACGCGTTCCAGGAATGTGACGCCCTGGGCATTTCACGCCCCGTCACGAAATGGAACGTCCAGATCCGCGACGTGGACCAGGTGGCCGGCATCGTGCAGCAGGCCGTGGCGATCGCGATGTCCGGCCGGCCGGGCCCGGTGCTGATCGATTTTCCGAAGGATATTCAGGCACAGGTGCCAGCGGCGAAGGCCCCGGCGACGGCAGGCGCGATGACCGGGCCGCCGTCCTGCGCATATCACCGCCGCAGCGCCGGCCGGCCGATTGCGCTGTTGCCGCCCGACAGCAGGCTGCAGGAGGCGGCGCAGCTGATCGCCGCCTCACGCCGACCGGTTTTTTATGGCGGTGGCGGCCTGATCAACTCCGGGCTGGGGGCCAGCGCGCGGTTTACCGCGCTGGTGCGCAGGCTCGACGCGCCCTGCACGCTTACGCTGATGGGCCTGGGCGCTTTCCCGGCGTCGGACCCGCACTTCCTGGGCATGTTGGGCATGCACGGCACGCTCGAAGCCAACCTGGCGATGCACTACGCGGACCTGGTGGTGTGTGTGGGTGCCCGCTTCGACGACCGCGTGACCGGGC
>JANYBQ010000001.1 GCA_025360705.1 Betaproteobacteria bacterium
GCGCCCAAACGCCTGCGAACACAAAAAATAGCCGCTCAGATTGTCCGACAACACCTTGTTCCACTCCTCGAACGTGAGTGTCTCCAGCGCTCCGGGCTGGATCATGCCGGCATTGTTGACCAGCACGTCGCAGGGTCCCAGTAGCCCGGCGCTGCGCGCAGCTGCCGCCACCACGCTGTCGGGTTGGGACACGTCGCATTCGATGACGACCGCCGACCCGCCGAACGACTCGATTTCCCGCAACGCAGCAGCGCTGCCTGCAACGTCGCGGTCGAGAATCGCCACGCGTGCGCCAACGCGCGCCAACGCCACGGCAATGCCGCGTCCAATTCCGCTGCCGGCCCCAGTGACGGCGCAGACCCGGCCTGCCAGCCCCAAGAAGTCGTTAGTGGCCTGGCTGGCTTGAGAAGCCGCGTCTTCGTTCATGCAGAAATTCCTCGTGTTTTAAATCCGCCGGCCTGGCTGGCTCGGCGCGGTGCTCATCCGGAAGCCTTCGTAACCGTTAGCGGCGACCTCGTCGCATTTTTGACGGTAGGGCACCACGCCCCCAACGTAAGGCATAAAGACCCGGGGTTTGCCGGGAATATTCGCACCCACGTACCACGAGTTAGCCAGCGGAAACAGGGTGCGGTCGGCGACTTCATTGACGTGGGCGACCCAGCGGTCCTGCGCGTCGGTCTCCGCCTCGATCAAATTCGTACCGCGCTGCTGCATGGCCTGCAGGCAGTCCACGATCCAGTCCACGTGTTGTTCTATCGCGAAAATCATCGACGCCAGCACCGACGGACTGCCAGGGCCGGTGATGGTGAAAAGATTAGGAAAACCCGCCGTCATCAGCCCGAGGTAAGTCCGGGGACCGGATTCCCATGCGTGGGCCAGTGTCTCGCCATCCCGGCCCTGAATGTCCATGCGCAACAGGGCACCGGTCATCGCGTCATAACCGGTGGCGAACACAATGCTGTCGAGTTCGTATTCGGTGTCGGCGGTCTGCAAGCCGGTGGCAATGAGGCGCTCGATCGGTGCCTTGCGCAGGTCAACCAATGTCACGTTGTCGCGGTTGAATGTCGCGTGGTAGTCGGTGTCGATGCAGATACGTTTGGAGCCGATCGGATGGTCTTTCGGGCTCAGCATTTCGGCCACCACCGGGTCCCGCACGGTGGCGCGTATGCGTGCGCGCACGAAGTCGGCGGCAGTGTCGTTCGACCGCTTGTCCAGCATCAGGTCGTTGAACGAATGCATGAAATTGACACCGCCGCGTTGCCAGCGGCGTTCGTACTCGCGCTGGCGTTCAAGTGGCTCCGCCTCATGCCCCTTGCGGCTGCTTTTTTCGTAAATAGTTCCCGAGGTACTGTCCTCACGTGCCTGCCGGCGCAGTTCCGGATAGTTGTCTTTCCACTGGCGCTCGTAAGTCTCGTCCATCGGGGCGTTACGCGCGGGGATACTGAAGTTGGGCGTGCGCTGGAACACGAACAGTTTCCCGGCCTGCTGCGCCACCATGGGAATACATTGGATACCCGACGAGCCGGTGCCGATCACGCCTACGCGCTGTCCCGTGAAGTCCACGCCTTCGTGCGGCCAGTTGCCAGTGTGATAAGCCTTGCCTTCAAAGACGTCCAGCCCGGCAATGTCGGGCGTCCGCGTCTCCGACAGGCAGCCGGTGGCCATGATGCAAAACCGCGACGACACGGTTTCGCCGCGATCGGTCGCGATGTTCCACAAGCCAGCCGATTCGTCGAAATGCACGGCGGTCACAGTGGTGTTGAAAGCGATGTCGCGGCGCAGGTCGAACCGGTCCGCCACATGTTGCGCGTAGGCAAGAATCTCGGGTTGCGGCGCGAACCGCTCGTTCCAGCGCCACTGCTGTTGCAGGTCCTCGGAAAACGAGAACGAGTACTGCATGCTTTCCACGTCGCAGCGCGCCCCCGGATAGCGGTTCCAGTACCAGACGCCACCGACGTCGCCGCCTTTTTCGAAAACCCGCGTGGACAGGCCGAGCTGACGCAGCCGCTCCAGCATGTACAAACCCGCGAAACCCGCGCCGACCACCACCACGTCCAGCGGCGCTGAAGACCGGTTGTCGATCGTACCCTCCGGTGCACCCGCCATCGCCCGTCTCCTTCTATTACTACTCTTTGGTATTTAAAATTACCAATGGACTAAATACTGTACCAGAGAAAATGAAAATCGGCAATTGGGGATTTTCGCGAGTGCCGTTGAACCCACTGCCATGTATTCGTATCGGTAACATTGTTATACTTATTGGTACACAATAATGCCAAAGCGCAAGGAGGCTTCGATGGCACCTCTTCCACTGGCCGGCGTGCGGATACTCAGCCTTGCGGAACAGTACCCCGGCCCTTACGCGACGATGCTGCTGGCCGACCTGGGAGCCGACGTCATCATGGTCGAACGTCCGGGCAACGGAGATCCTTCACGTCGCTTCACCGGCTTGTTCGCATCGTTCAATCGCAACAAGCGTTCGGTGGTGCTGGACCTCAAATCCGAATCGGGCCATGCCGGGTTTCTGAGGCTGGTCGACACCGCCGATGTAGTCGTCGAAGGGTATCGTCCCGGCGTGATGGCACGACTCAAGATAAGTGCCGAGATATTGCGTGCACGCAAACCATCGCTGGTGTTCGCCTCGATTTCGTCGTTCGGGCAAAACGGCCCCAACGCCAAAGTGGCGGGCCACGATCTGAGCATCCAGGCCGCCGCCGGCATGATAGCCGTGCCGCCAGGACAGGAAGCCAGTCTGGTTTTGCCGATGCTGCCGCTGGCGGATATTTCATCGGCCATGTTCGCGGCGCTGGGCATCGTTACCGCCTTGTTCGCGCGCACGCGTTCAGGTGCCGGCACCCATATCGACGTGTCCATGCTCGATTCACTGGTGAGCTGGATGACGCCTTTTCTGGTGCCGCCCATGAACCAGTTGCCGACGCGACCGCTGCCTCCGCCCGACCCGGGCTACGGGTTGTTCGCTACCGCGGACGGTCGCCAGATCACGCTCAGCGTGGCGGGCGAGGACCACATGTGGACGGCACTGTGCAACCTGCTCGGCATGCGCCGGTTCGCGGGCCTGAGCGAGCAGGAACGCTGGGCCCGTGCGGCCGAGATCGACTCTTTGTTGCGGGTGGCGATAGCGCGCATACCGTATGACGATCTGTACCGGGATCTGGAGGCACGGGGCATCGCGTTTGGCCCGGTGCGTCAACTTCGAGACGTAGTCGAGGACCCGCAACTGCTGGCCCGCCGCATGTTCACCGAGGTCGCGGGAGCCCATGGAACTCAGAGATTCGTGCGCCAGCCGCTGATGTTCGATCGACAGGTTGGCGCGATCGTCCGGCAGGCGCCGGAACTGGGCCAGCACACCGCCGAAGTCATGGACGCGGTTGCCGTGAAATTGGCCGCCTGAGAAAGGCCGGGGCGGGGTGTTAAGCGGCCTCGGCCACCGCGACGCGCGCGCGTTTGCGCCGCGCCGGTTTGGCCTGGATCATGGCGAGCACCAGTTCGGAAATGTGGGTCGCGGTCTGGGCCGGCGTCAGGCGGCCGTTGGAGCGATACCAGACCGAGGACCAGCTCACGATGCCACCGATCGCCAGAGCCGCGAGGTGTACGTCGTCGACCAGGAATTCGCCGGTCGCGACGCCTTCGTTCAGCAATGCGCAAATTTTGCGGTCGAACTCGCGCCGCATGGCGTTGATGGCTTCGCCGTCCTCGCCGGAAAGGTATTTTTCCTCACGCGTGTAGATCGCGATGTGGCGCTGGTTCTCCAGCACGGCCAGCATGAAATCATGCGCCAGCGCTTCGACCTTTTCGGTCGCGCTTCCATCCGATGCGACCACGCGATTCAACGCTTGC
>JANYBQ010000007.1 GCA_025360705.1 Betaproteobacteria bacterium
CTCACCGTACACTTGTACGGCGCCGCTCCTCGACGCCACCTCGGACCGCTCGCTACGAAATCTTCGCCACCTCCGTTCAAGCCCTTCGGGGCTATGTGCAGAGGGCAGTACCTGGTACGGCTGTCTCATTAAAAAAGTAAGTTGAAGGAGAAGCACCATGCGTCACGGACACGGATTACGCAAACTCAATCGCACCAGCGAGCATCGGCTGGCGATGTTGCGCAACATGATGAACTCGTTGATTGCCCATGAGGCGATCAAGACCACTTTGCCGAAGGCCAAGGAATTGCGCCGTGTGGTTGAGCCCATGATCACGCTGGCCAAGGAAGCAACGCTGGCCCACCGCCGCCTCGCGTTCGACCGTTTGCGCGACCGTGATAGCGTCACCAAGCTGTTCGAACAATTGGGCCCGCGCTACAAGGCGCGTCCCGGTGGTTACACGCGGATCCTGAAAACAGGTTTCCGTGTCGGTGACAACGCGCCCATGGCTTTGGTCGAGCTGGTCGACCGCCCGGAAATAGTTGAAGCCGACACCGATGCCGCCAAGGCAGAATAGGTTATAATTCTCGATTCCCGCGCGATGGAGCAGCCTGGTAGCTCGTTGGGCTCATAACCCAAAGGTCGCAAGTTCAAATCTTGCTCGCGCAACCAACAGATCGGCAGCAATGCCGATAACAAAACGCCTACTGAGTAAGTGGGCGTTTTGCTTGGAGCGAAAATCTTTCGATCAACCATGTATGGGTCTTTGCCATGATTTAATCTCATGCCGCCAGAGCTTAAACATGGTGTGTAGTGCAGCACCTGTTTCGCCGATACTTGCTTCTGCCTTGGGCAATTCAGCAATTGGAGGACGGGCTTGTGGCTTCCAGGCTACCGCCTGGTCCCGCAAGTATCAGGAAGCCAACTCCATGACGGAAGCATCAACACCCAGCCCGACCATCCGGCGGCGCGCGGGTCGCGCCAGCGGAGCCATACGCATCGCGCCGCCAACCACTAAATACCGCAAACTTAGACATAAATTTCCGACCACGCCCGTGGTGTCCGAGGACGAGCTGGAGGCAATTCACGAAACGTCTTTGACCATTCTCGAAGAGATGGGCATGGATTTCATGCACGTCGAGGCGCGAGCCATCCTGAAAAAGGCTGGCGCCGATGTGCGCCCCGATTCGGAGCGGGTGCGCTTCGACCGCAACCTGATTCTCGAGGCGATAAAAACCTGTCCGTCCGAGTTCACCTTGCATGCGCGTAATCCGGAACGCAACGTACAGATCGGCGGCAGAAATCTGGCGTTTGCGCAGGTCGCGAGCCCTCCGAATTGTTCCGACCTTCAGGGAGGACGCCGGGTAGGCAGCCAGAAAGATTTCCGCAATCTGGTGCGGTTGGCGCAGCGTTATGACGTGATCCATGCCAGCGGCGGATATCCGGTGGAACCAGTCGATATTCACGCCTCGATTCGTCATCTGGACTGCCTGTCGGACATCGCCAAGCTGACCGACAAACCTTTCCACGTGTATTCCCTGGGCAAGGAGCGCAACCAGGATGGGCTGGAGATCGCGCGGATCGCGCGCGGCATTACGCGCGAGCAAATGGAGCTTGAGCCTTCGTTGTTTTCCATCATCAACAGTTCCTCGCCGTTGCGACTGGACACTCCCATGCTGCAAGGCATCATCGAGATGTCATCGCGCAACCAGATCATCATGCTGACGCCGTTTACGCTGGCCGGTGCCATGGCGCCTGTCACGATTGCCGGTGCGCTGGCGCAGCAAAACGCCGAAGCGTTGGCAGGCATCGCGTTTACCCAGATGGTGCGTCCGGGCGCGCCCGTGGTGTATGGCGGATTCACCTCCAACGTGGACATGAAAACCGGTGCGCCGGCGTTTGGCACACCCGAGTACATGAAAGCGGTGCTGGCCGGCGGCCAGCTATGCCGCAAATATGGTTTTCCGTACCGGACTTCCAACGTCTGCGCCGCCAACACGGTGGACGCCCAGGCGGCCTACGAGTCGGTGTTTTCGCTGTGGGCCGTGATACAGGGTGGCGGCAACTTCATCATGCACGCGGCGGGCTGGATGGAAGGCGGCCTTACGGCTTCGTTCGAAAAGTTCATTGTGGATGTGGACATGCTTCAGATGGTGGCCGAGTTCCTGACGCCGCTGGACGTAAGCCCGGCCGGCCTGGGCCTGGACGCCGTGCGCGATGTCGGACCGGGCGGCCATTACTTCGGCACGGCGCATACGCTGGAGCGTTTCGAGACCGCTTTTTATTCGCCCCTGATTTCCGACTGGCGCAATTTCGAGACCTGGGAAGAAGCCGGCAGCCCGACAGCCATTCAGAAAGCCAATGCGGTCTGGCAAAAAGAATTGGCGGCGTACGAGCGTCCACCGATGGATGCGGCGATTGAGGAGGAACTGGATGCTTTCGTTGCCAGGCGCAAGGCCGAAGGCGGCGCTCCGACCGACTTTTGAGGTCATGAATCTTTCTACTGCGCGGGCCAATCTTGCGCCTGCGTTGCTCACCGTACAGGTGTACGGCTCCGCTCCTCGAAGCAACCTTGACCCGCTCGCTACGAAAACGAAGTTTGAGAGGAAACTAACTTGTACCCAAGTTACGTTGCAGCTAAATCTTCACGACCTCGCGGCCGATAAGATAGCCAAGTCGGCCCTATTTTTTTACGAGACCTTGAAGGAATCTGATTAGTGAAAACAACAGCACAAGTGGTGGTGATTGGCGGCGGTGTGGTGGGCTGCTCGGTGCTTTACCACCTTACCAAGAAAGGCTGGAAAGACGTGATGCTGCTGGAACGTGACCAGCTCACATCCGGTTCGACCTGGCATGCGGCGGGCGGCTTTCACACCTTGAATGGCGACCCGAACGTGGCCATGCTGCAGAGTTACACCGTCAATCTGTACAAGGAACTGGAAGAGATTTCCGGGCAGCCGTGCGGTCTGCATTTGTCTGCCGGCATCATGCTGGCAGACACGCCAGAAAGGATGGAGTTCCTCAAGACCACGGTGGCCAAGGGGCGGTATCTGGGCATGCACACCGAGATCATTTCGGTGACGGACGCCAAGAAATATTTTCCGTTCATCGAAGAACGGCACTTCATCGGCGCCTTGCTCGACCCTAACGAAGGGCATCTCGATCCGTCCGGTACCACCTACGCCTACGCCAAGGCGGCCAAGCTGGGCGGTGCGACCATTGAAGTACAAACCAAGGTCGAAAGTCTTGAACAAAAGCCCGATGGCACCTGGCGCGTGATTACCAACAAGGGCGTGGTTGAATGCGAGCACGTCGTCAACGCGGGTGGTTTGTGGGCGCGCGAAGTGGGTCGCATGGTCGGCATCGAGCTACCGGTGCTGGCGATGGAGCACATGTACCTGGTGACCGACGAAATTCCGGAAATCGTCGCCTACAACAAGGAAATGGGCAAGGAGGTCGGGCACGTGATCGATTTCGGCGCCGAGTGTTATCTGCGCCAGGAGGGCAAGGGTATCGTGCTGGGCGCATATGAAAAGGCCTGTGTGCCCTGGTCGCCCAAGGAAACACCCTGGAGCTTCGGGCAGGAGTTGCTGGCGCCTGACATCGACCGCATCGCACCTTCGCTTGAAGTGGCCTTCAAGCATTTTCCAAAGCTTGAGAACGTTGGTATCAAACGCATCATCAACGGCCCGTTTACGTTTGCGCCCGACGGCAATCCGCTGGTCGGCCCGGTGCAGGGCCGGACCAACTTCTGGTCCGCGTGCGGCGTGATGGCCGGCTTCAGCCAGGGCGGCGGAGTCGGGCTGGCGCTGTCGAACTGGATGGTGGACGGCGACCCGGGTTTCGACATCTGGGGCATGGACGTGGCGCGTTATGGCGACTGGGCGACACGCACCTACACCAACGCCAAGGTGCGCGAAAACTACTCACGCCGCTTCAGCATCCGGTTCCCGAACGAGGAGTTGTCAGCAGCACGTCCATTGCAGACGACGCCACTCTACGACACCATGCGGGCGCAAGGCGCGGTGATGGGTGACTCGTGGGGTATGGAAACACCGCTGTGGTTCGCGCCAAAGGGGGAGAAGGCCGAAGACATCGTATCGTTCCACCGCTCCAACGATTTCGCGCCGATCAAGGCCGAATGCCTGGCGGTGCGAAACGGTGTTGGCGTGACCGAGATCGCCAACTTCGCCAAGTACGAAATTACGGGTACGGGCGCAGAGCAATGGCTGCTCAAGGTCATGACCAACACCATGCCCAAGCAGGGCCGCCTGATGCTCACGCCGATGCTTAACGATCAAGGCAAGATCATCGGTGACTTCACGGTGGCCAAGGCGGCCGAGCACCGCTACATGATGTGGGGCTCCAGCCAGGCGCAGATCTACCACATGCGCTGGTTCGAACAGCATTTGCCCAAGGACGGCTCGGTCAAGGTAGTGCCCTACGGCATGAAGTTGATCGGTCTGTCGATCGCCGGTCCGAAGTCGCGTGAACTGCTGCAGCGCCTGACCGATGACGATGTGTCCGGCGAAGCGTTCAAGTTCATGGATTACCGCGAGATGGAAATCGCCACGGTGCAGGCCAAAGTCAATCGGGTGACTTACACCGGCGATCTCGGTTACGAAATCTGGGTCGCGCCCGAATACCAGTTGCGTCTGTACACCAGCATCATGGCGGCCGGTGCCGATATGGGTATCAAGAACTTCGGCATGCGCGCCTTGTTGTGCCTGCGGCTGGAGAAAAATTTCGGCACCTGGTTCCGCGAGTTCCGCCCCATTTACGGTCCCTTCGAAGCCGGCCTCGAGCGCTTCGTCAAGCTCGACAAAGCTGACTTCATCGGCAAGGCTGCGGCACTAAAGGAAAAGACAGAAGGTCCGAAACGCACCCGTGTCTTCATGGTGGTGGACGCGACCGATTCCGACGTGATGGGCGACGAGCCAATATGGGTCGACGGCAAGGTGGTCGGCTGGGTAACGTCAGGCGGTTATGGTCACTTTGTGGACCAATCCCTGGCGCAGGGCTACATCCCCACCGAGCTGGTTAAACCGGGCATGAAGCTGGAAATAGAAATCCTGGGTGAGCGCCGGCCGGCGCGTCTGCAGATGGACCCGCCATTCGACCCGCAAGCCCATCGCATGAGGATGTGACGATGGCCGAGCGGTATTCAGTTTGGTCGCTGCTCAAACACGCCATCGGCGGCCACAAGGGCTGGGAGCGCGCGTGGCGCGACCCCGAGCCTAAAAAGAATTACGACGTCATCATCATCGGTGGTGGTGGGCACGGACTGGCGACGGCCTACTACCTGGCAAAGAACCACGGCGTGCGCAATATTGCCATTGTGGAAAAAGGCTACGTCGGGTCCGGCAACGTCGGCCGCAACACCACCATCGTACGTTCCAACTACATGATGCCGGACAACACGGCGTTCTACGAACACTCGCTGTCGCTCTGGCGCGACTTGTCCGAAGAGCTCAATTACAACGTGATGTTTTCGCCGCGCGGCTACCTGTTTGCCGCCTGTTCGCAGGCCGCACTCGACGGCTGGGTACGGCGTGCCAACATCATGCGGCTCAACGGCATCCGCGCTGAAATTTTGACGCGTGACGAGATGATGAAAGAGG
Organism: Betaproteobacteria bacterium; assembly: GCA_025360705.1. Taxonomy (GTDB): domain Bacteria; phylum Pseudomonadota; class Gammaproteobacteria; order Burkholderiales; family Burkholderiaceae_C; genus CAISIP01. The sequence goes on from JANYBQ010000007.1 coordinate 5,601, forward strand.
CGCCTTACCTCGACTACTCCGACAAGGCCCGCTTCATGATTTATGGCGGCGCCTTGCTGCCCGACGCGGGCACTGCGCGCCACGATGCCGTGGCCTGGGGCTACGCACGCGCGGCCGACCAACAGGGCGTGGACATTATCCAGAACTGTGAAGTGCTGGACTACATCTGGTCTGGCGATAGCATCGTCGGGGTCAAGACCACGCGTGGCGACATCGGGGCCGGCAAGGTGGCGGTGGCAGTGGCCGGCCACACCTCAGTCATGGCGCAGAAAGCCGGGCTGAAACTACCGATCGAGAGCCACATCTTGCAGGCCTTTGTCACCGAGTCGGTCAAGCCGGTGGTCAACCATGTGGTGGTCTGGTCGGCGACTTATTTCTATGTATCGCAATCCGACAAAGGTGGCCTGGTGTTCGGTGGCCACATCGACCGCTACAACAGCTACGCGCAGCGCGGCAACCTGGCCAACGTCGCTGAAACTACGCAGGGACTGGTCAGCCTGATTCCGTTTTCCGCGCGCTTGCGCGTATTGCGCCATTGGGGCGGCATCATGGACATGACGCCCGACGGCAGCCCCATCATCACCACCACGCCGGTGCCGGGCCTGTACCTGAACGGTGGCTGGTGTTATGGCGGCTTCAAGGCCACGCCGGCCTCGGGCTGGTGTTTCGCGCACACGATTGCCAACGACGAGGCACATCCGTACAGCGCGGGATTCACGATGGACCGGTTTGCCAAAGGCCGCTATATCGACGAGGCCGGCTACGGCCCCTACAACCATTTGCAGTAGGTACCCAGCGCACCATGCTCAGAATCCAATGCCCCTATTGCGGTCTGCGTGACCATGAAGAGTTCAGCTACTTCGGCGACGCCACCAAAACCTATCCGCCGCTGGATGCGCAGTTTCACGACGAATGGGTCGAGGCGGTTTATATGCGCGACAACCCGAAAGGGATCCACACCGAATTCTGGCAACACACGATGGCCTGCCGGCGCTGGCTGGTGGTCAAGCGCAATACGGTAAACCACGATATTTTGGCCGTCATGCCTGCACGCGAGAGGCTGGCGTCGTGAGCGGGGGTGCGTTCAGGACCCCGTCCGGCGGCCGCATCCATCGCGACCAACCCGTCACAGTTGACTTCAATGGCAAATCACTCGGCGCTTATGCCGGCGACACCGTCGCATCTACTTTGCTCGCGCACGGCATTCATCTGGTGGCGCGTTCGTTCAAGTACCACCGGCCGCGCGGCATCCTCGCGGCGGGCGTGGAGGAACCCAATGCGCTGCTGACGGTAGGACAGGGCGATGCGCGTGAACCCAATATCGCGGCCACCACGCTGGAAGCCCATGACGGTCTGAGGACCCACACCCAGAACGCCTGGCCATCGGTTGGCTTCGATCTGATGGCGATCAATTCGCTGCTGTCACCGATCTTTGTCGCCGGTTTTTATTACAAGACCTTCATGGGGCCGACGCGCAAGGCCTGGATGTTCTACGAGCATTTCATCCGCCGCGCCGCCGGTCTCGGGACCGCCTCCCAGGCGCCGGACACCGATCGTTACGACTGGCAGCATGGTTTTACCGATCTGCTCGTTATCGGCTCCGGACCGGCCGGCTTGAGCGCGGCGCTGGGCGCCGCCCGCGCCGGGATGGAGGTGACACTGGTCGAGCAGGATTTCGAACTGGGCGGCTCGCTGCTGTGCCAAGCGGTTGGCAGTCCACAGGACCGCTGGCTGGCGCAAATGCGGTCGGATATCGAAGCCACCGGCAAGGTGCGCATCCTGACCCGCGCGTCGGCTTTTGGCCTGTACGACGGCAGCACAGTGGGCGTGATCGAACGCACGGCGCCGGGTAAAGCAAATGCAGGTGCTGGCGTCCCAAGGCAGCGCTTGCATGTCATTCGTGCCGCCAGCATCGTGATGGCCTGTGGCGCCATCGAGCGGCCGCTGGTGTTTTCCGGTAACGACCGGCCGGGCGTGATGTTGTCGGGTGCGGTCGGAACCTATGTCAACCGATACGGTGTTGTGCCGGGGCGGCAGGCGGTTTTTGTGACCAATAACGATGCTGCCTATCTGGATGCCATCGCGCTGGCTGGGGCCGGCGCCAAGGTTCGGCTAGCGGACCTGCGCAAAGGCACCAAGCCGGAAGTACTGGCGCGGGCTCGCGCTGCGGGAGTGGAGGTGCAACTGGCCACCGTCATCACGCAGGTGCAGGGCGCCCGCCGCGTCAGCAGTTGCATGCTGGCTCCATTCGACATCGACCACGGCCGCGTCACGGGCGCCGGCGCGCGCCACCCCGTCGATCTGGTCGCGATGTCAGCCGGCTGGACGCCGACTGTGCATCTGACCTCGCATAGGGGCATCAAGCCGGTGTACCGCGCCGAGCTGGGAAGTTTTATTCCGGGAGGCTTCGACAAGGGCCATTTCGGCGCTGGCAGCATGATGGGCGCGCAAACATTGCCGGATGCGATTCAAGGCGGTTGGGAAGCGGCGCGCGAGGCGGCGGCCAGTTGCGGCAAGTCCTTGTCGGCGATCTGCCCGACCGCACCCGACGACGACAACACCCATCTCGGTTTTACCAGCGTAGGCCCGATCACGGTGGGCAAGCCCGGCGACAAGTCGTTCGTGGACTTTCAAAGCGACGTATCGGTGGACGATGTTGCGCTGGCCCATCTGGAGGGCTACCAGTCGGTCGAGCACCTCAAGCGGTACACCACGCTGGGCATGGGTACCGACCAAGGCAAGACGTCGAACTTGAATGGTCTGGCCGTGATGGCCGCCCGGCGCGGGCTGGGCATACAGGACGTGGGCACCACCACGTTCCGTCCGCCATACACCCCGGCCACTATCGGTGCGCTGGCGGGCCGCGGCGTAGGCGCGCATCTGCAACCGGTGCGGCGCACCGCCATGCACGACTGGCACCTGGCGCACGGCGGCGTGATGATGGAGGCCGGACTGTGGATGCGCCCCCTGTGGTTTAACACCAGCGCCGCGACTCTGTCGCAGGCCTACCAGGCCGAGATGGAGATCGTGCGGGAGCAGGTTGGCATGGCCGACGTGTCCACGCTGGGCAAGATCGATGTGCAGGGCCCGGACGCGGCGGAATTTCTCAACCGCGTCTATGTCAACGGTTTCGCCAAGCTGCCCATCGGCAAGGCACGCTATGGCTTCATGTTGAGGGAAGACGGCATCGTGATGGACGACGGCACCACCAGCCGTATCGGTGAAACCGAGTTTTTCACGACCACCACTACCGCGCAGGCCGGCAAGGTCATGAGCCACCTCGAGTTTTTGCTGCAAGTCGTCTGGCCCGAATTACGCGTGACCGTGGCATCGGTATCGGACCAATGGGCCGCCATGAGTCTGGCCGGCCCCAGGACCCGCGACGTGTTGCGGGCGGCATTTCCCGAAGTGGACTTCAGCAACGAAGCGATTCCGCATATGGGGGTTGTCGATGTCCGGTTGACGGGTGTGCTGGCGGATGTACGCATACGCATCATCCGGCTTACTTTTTCGGGTGAACTCGCCTACGAAGTTTATGTACCTACCCATTACGGCAGCCTGGTCTGGGAATATCTGCTCGAACAAGGCAAGCCCTGGAACTTGCGGCCTTATGGGCTCGAAGCCCTCGGTTCGCTGCGGATAGAAAAAGGCCATGTCGTGGGGTCCGAGATGGACGGGCGCACGACGCTGGACGATATGGGGATGGGAAAAATGGCCAGCAAGATCAAACCTTTCTGGGGCGACGCACTGCGGCGTAGCGAGCACTTGGCACGCACCGACCGGCCCACGCTGGTGGGACTTGAGGCGACGGGCCCGGACGCCGCGCCTTCGATTGGCGCCATCCTGTTTTTTGCCGACGATGCGATCCAGGGCCATGGTCGAGGGCACATCACATCGACGACCTACAGCAAGTCGGTTGGCAGGTCGATCGGCCTGGGGTTGTTGCAAGGTGGGCTCAGCCATGTGGGCCAGGAAATCATCGCGGCATCACCGGTGCACGGGCGTCAGTATCGCCTGCGCGTGGTCGACCCCTGTTTTCTGGATGCAGCGGGGGAACGTTACCGTGGTTGAACCAGTCACTCCTGCGATGTCCCCGGCCGGCGTGATGCACCGCAGTCCATTCGTTGGTCATACGCCGGGGGAGCGTCCAGCGCGCAATGGCCAGATCGGTGTGCGCCTGAGTGCCGGCACCATTTCCAGCGTGGCGCTGATTACCACCTGGCCCAAAAATATCGACGCATTGAGCAACGCGCTGGGTGCCGCCATGGGGCTTGCCGTTCCAGCAAGAACCGGCGATACGGTACATGTGGAGAGAGGGCTGCTGGTACGCACTGGCCCCGAAGAATTCATGCTGCTATCCCAACAGAGCACCGACATGGTTAAGCGACTGCGCCAACACATTGCAGCGGACATCGGTTCGCTGACCGACTTGAGCCATGCACGGTGCCTTATTCGTATCGAGGGAGACAAATGCCGCGACACCTTGTCCAAATTGTTTGCGTTGGATTTTCGTGAACAGCAATTTCCGCTCGACCAGGTCCGCCTGACCGGCCACCACCATGTCGCGTGCATGCTGCATCGCCGGGAACTGGACTGCTTCGATATCTATGTGTTCAGCACCTATGCTTTTGACCAGTTGTCCACGCTGATCGACGCGGCGCTGGAGTATGGAATAGCGCTCTCGGTATCCCATGGGAACGGAGACTTCTGGCCACTTCGCCTTTCTGCTAGCCAGGTACGCGAAGTAAATCTTCCCCCATAGGGGGCACGGCTTCCACCTCCACCAAACAGTCGTAAAACGTAGGCGCCTGCCCCAGATCGGTCAGCTTTTGGCTGGTCAGCTCATTCACGTTTTTGCCGTCCAGACCCAGCTTGCGCCACCAGATGCCCATGCCGTTGACGACGCCGGCACGGGCGCGCGACGACACTTTCATCTTGCAACGGTATTCACCGCGCTGGTTGAACACCCGCACCACCGACTCGGAGACCAGCCCGCGCGCGGCCGCGTCCTGCGCGCTCATTTCCAGGATCGGCTCGCCTTCTATGTCGCGCAGACTTTGCACATTGACGAAACTCGAATTCAGGAAGTTGCGCGCCGGCGGAGAGATCATGGCCAGCGGATAGGTGCTCGAACTGCCGGCTGCTTCGTAGTTGGGCAGATGGTCCGGCAAGCCATCCTGGCCTTGCGCCGCCAGGCTGGGGCTGAAGAACTCGCACTTGCCCGACGGGGTTGGGAAGCCGCCCTGGGCGAACGGTGCCTCGGGAACTTTCAGCGAAGTGAACCCCCGCGCGAGCAGTTGCTCGAAGTCTACGGCGTCGCCATACGCGGCGCGACACAAGGACTCGTCGTCCTCGGTGAAACACGTCTCGTCAAACCCCATCTGCCGGGCCAGTTCACGAAATATCTGCGTGTTCGGTTTGGCCTCTCCGACAGGTGCCACAGCCGGGCGGTTGAGCACCACGTCGGTATGTCCGTAACTGAGGTGGATGTCCCAGTGCTCGAGTTGGGTGGTGGCGGGCAACACATAGTCGGCGTAGTCGGCCGTGTCGGTCTGAAAATGTTCCAGCACCACGGTGAACAGGTTCTCGCGCCCGAAGCCCTGCACCACCTTGCCCGAGTCGGGCGCCACCGCAACCGGGTTGCTGTTGTAGACGATCAATGCCTCAATGGCTGGCCCGAAGGTGGCCGATGCAGGGCGCAGCAGGTCGTCTCCGATCGTCACCATATTGATGGTTCGCGGCGTCCTGCCGGCCAGCAGGTCGGGGCGCTCCAGCGCGGCCCGGCGAACCGGGAACGCGCCTGAACTCGACATCAGGAATCCGCCAGCCCGATGGCGCCACGCGCCTATCAGTGCGGGCAGCGAAGCCAGCAGTCGGGTGGCGTTGCCGCCCCCGCGCACGCGCTGCATGCCGTAGTTGGCGCGGATCGCGGCCGGGGCGCCGGACGTCAGACAGCCGCCGTAGTCCCGTGCCAGCGAACGGATCTGTTCTGCGTCGATGCCACACACCAAGGCCGCGCGCTCGGGGTTCCATTGCAGCGCGCGTTCACGCAGCAGTTCCCAGCCGCTGGTGTGCTGCGCGATGTAGTCGCGATCGAGCCAGTCGTGCGTGATCAGTTCATGCATCAATGCCAATGCCAGCGCTGCGTCGGTGCCGGGCAACAATGCAATATGTTCATGGCATTTGTCGGCGGTTTCGCTACGGCGCGGGTCGATGCATATAAGTTTGGCGCCCTTGCGTTTGGCCTCCTGTGCGTAGCGCCAAAAATGCAGGTTGCTGGCGATCGAATTGCTACCCCAGATCAGGATGAGTTTGGACTCGGCGAAAAATTCGACGCGCATGCCGACTTTGCCGCCCAGCGTATAGACCTGTCCCTCGCCACCGGCCTTGGCGCAGATCGTGCGGTCGAGCCTGGACGCGCCCAGTTGGTTGAAGAACCGGCCCGCCATACTTTCGCCCTGCACCAGACCCATGGTGCCGGCGTAGCTGTAGGGCAGGATGGCTTGCGCGCTGTCCGGCCCACGCGCCGCGATAGCTGTCAGGCGTGCCGCGATGTCGCGCAACGCGGCGTCCCAGCTCACCACTTCAAATTGTCCAGAACCTTTGGGGCCGCTACGTTTGAGCGGCTGCAGTATCCGCTGCGGATGGTAGGTGCGCTCGGTATAGCGTGACACTTTCGTACACAGCGCGCCGTCGGTCTGCGGATGCGCCGGATTGCCCTGCACCTTGATGGCAATACCGTCCTGCACCGTAGTCACGAAAGAGCAGGCATCCGGACAGTCATGCGGGCATCCGCCCAATACCGTGGTGGTGGTTACTGCGTTCATAATGATTCGATCCATTTAGCTACGACATAACTTGAGTGCAAGTTAGTCTCCACTGAAACTTCGTTTTCGCCCGTTGCAGGAGATCACATGAAAGTCATCGATTCGATTCTTACCCAGGCGGCCAGTATTGCCAGTGTACGGCGCGATATCCACGCGCATCCCGAACTCTGTTTTCAGGAGCAGCGCACGGCTGATGTGGTGGCCGCCAAATTGACCGAATGGGGCATACCGATCCATCGCGGATTGGGGACTACCGGCGTGGTGGGTATTGTCAAGAACGGAAACTCCAGCCGCGCAATCGGTCTGCGCGCCGACATGGATGCCTTACCGATGCAGGAGTTCAACAGCTTCGAGCATGCCAGCCAGTACGCCGGCAAGATGCACGCTTGCGGGCACGATGGCCACACCGCGATGTTGCTGGCAGCAGCGCAACACTTCGCTAACAGCCGCAATTTCGATGGCACGGTATACCTGATTTTCCAGCCGGCCGAGGAAGGTGGCGGCGGCGCACGCGAAATGATCAAGGAGGGGCTGTTCGAAAAGTTTCCGGTGGAAGCGGTGTTCGGCATGCACAACTGGCCGGGCTCGCAGGTTGGCAAGTTCGCGGTCAGTGCCGGTCCGGTGATGGCGTCCAGCAACGAATTCAAGATCACCATCAAAGGCCGGGGCGGCCACGCCGCGTTACCGCATCTGGGGTTGGACCCGGTGCCGATTGCCTGCCAGATGGTGCAGGCGTTACAGACCATCATCAGCCGCAACAAAAAACCGATCGATGCCGGCGTTATATCGGTCACGATGATCCATGCGGGAGGCGCCACCAACGTAATCCCCGACAGTTGTGAACTGCAAGGTACGGTGCGCACCTTCACGCTTGAAGTGCTGGACCTGATCGAGCAACGCATGCGCGAGGTCGCCGAACACACCGCCGCCGCGTTCGGCACCACTTGTGAATTCAGTTTCAAACGCAACTACTCGCCCACCATCAACTCCGCGCACGAGGCGGAGTTCGCGCGCAAGGTGATGCAGGACATCGTCGGCGCGGACAACGTCATCGCGCAGGAACCGACCATGGGCGCGGAGGACTTTGCCTTCATGCTGCAGGTCAAGCCGGGCGCTTATTGCTTTATTGTCAATGGCGATGGCAGCCACCGCGAAATGGGCCACGGTGCCGGACCGTGCATGTTGCACAACCCGAGTTACGATTTCAACGACGACCTGATTCCACTGGGCGCCACCTACTGGGTGCGGCTGGCCGAGGAATGGCTCAAAGCCGCGCCGGCCGAGGGTGTGCGTTGATGGATCTGGCGCAAGCGTTTTAGCCGGGTTACGCTGCGCTCAGCGGGCCGCGGCGGGGAATCGCACGCGGGCCATCTCCAGCAGGCCGTCGAAGATCAGGTTTTCGACCAGCTCGAATGACACCAGCAGACTGGGCGCCATCTTCCAGCCGGCGCCACCGGTCATGAAACATATCGGTTCGGCATTGCAATGGCGGCGCACGTTCTGCACCATGCGTTCCATCGCGCCGGCTATGGCGTAGGTGCCGCCGCTGGTCAATGCGTCGCTGGTATTGGTCGGGAAGTCGCGCACTTCGCCGGTCGGCACGTGCAGGCCGGCGGTGCCCGATTCAAGCGCCTTGAGCATGATGCCGTGGCCCGGCAGGATAAAGCCGCCCAGGAACCTGCCATTGGCGTCGATCGCCTCGACCGTGACCGCAGTGCCGACCATGGCGACCACCGTGGGCCGCTCCGTGCCTTGCGACAGCATGCGATGCCAGGCGCCTATCATCGCAACCCAGCGGTCGGCACCCAGCCGGGTCGGGAAGTCGTAGCCGTTGGTCATGCCGGCCTCGGCCTCGCCCGCGACCACCCACTGGGGTGTCACGTCCCATAACTCCATTTGTTCCTGCACGCGCCGCTTGATGGCGTCGCCGGCCACCACGCAACCGAGCATGGCGTGCGGTGCAGCGAGCGTCGACCAGGGGCCATCGGCCAGTTTGTCGATGTTCTCCAGAAACTCGGCGCCATGCGCCAGCAGCCTGGCGCCGGGCGTGGCGCTTTCATACTGCGCCCATTTGAGCCGCGTGTTGCCGATGTCGAGTGCAAGAAAAGTCATATTGGCTTTTGGGGTGGCAAATTCATGCGCCGGAGCTGGTCACGCTTATCAATAGATCTCAATTCTGGCGCCATGGTAGCCCGCGCTGGCGCCAGCCCCCGGTGTGGCCGCGTTGCGCCGCGTCGTCCGGGTTGCCCTCAAACCCCTCCAGGATGTTGTACGCGGTGATCCCCAATTCGGTGGCGCGTTTCGCCGCCGCTATCGAACGTACGCCGCTGCGGCACAACATCAATGCTTTTTTGCCTGCGGGCACTGCGGCTTGCAATGCCTGGTCGAATTGCATGTTGATTGCCATTGCTGGCCATTGCTTCCATGCAACGGGCACCGCACCGGGAACGAATCCGACCCACTCACGCTCCGCGTCGGTACGTACGTCCACCAGCACGGCGTGTCCGGCCTGCCACCATTCGTATGCAAGCTGGGGCGCGAGGTCTCCCGCATAACCTTGGGCCGGACGGACGGCAAGCTTCGATTCGGCGGCGCTGTCGACACTGGAATGTTCGCCGGCGTCCTGGCGTATGCCCGAACTCTGGTTCGCGGGTACCGCTTCGTCCATGCGTTTGGGGCGCGGTAGATGAAGCGCGTTCATGATGCTTACAAACTCGGCCTCGGTCCTGCCGGCAATCCTGCCATTGCCGGACTTCTCGGCCCCAATGCTCGAATACGTGCGCCCCGCGTAGTCATGCCCGGGCCAGACCGTGGTTGCATCGGGCAATGCAAACAGAATCTCCGTGATGCTGCGATACAGCGCCGGCGCGTTGCCGGACTGAAAGTCGGTACGCCCGCAGCCGCCGATCAGCAAGGTGTCGCCGGTAAACACATGATCGCGCCAGACGAAACACATGCTGCCAGCGGTGTGACCCGGCGTGTGCAGGGCCCGGATGCTTTCGCCACCAAAGCGCAGGCGGTCTTCATGTGCAAGTTGCACCGCCGCCGTGCCGATACCACATCCCTGCGGCGCGGCCGTTTTGGCGCCTGCATGTTCGGCCAGCAGGCCGGCGCTGGTGATGTGGTCGGCATGGGCGTGGGTCTCCACCGTCCAGGCCAGCTTCAGGCCGTATTCGCGCAAGGTGGCCAAATCGCGCTCCACCTGCTGGTCTACCGGGTCGATGATCACCGCCTCCCGCGTGGCTTGGTCGAATACGACATAGGTATAGGTGCTGGAAGCCGGGTCGAATAGTTGTATCGGGCGCATGGCGTGATTCCAATCCGTTAGGTCAGTAGGGGTATGCTTGGGGGCGCGAAAGCGAGTTTAAAACTTTGAAGGTCCGATGTGAATGATTACTCGCAAGCCCTGTCGGGCGGCATTCTTATTGGGTTGGCGAGTTGGATCCTGCTGGCCGGCGTTGGCCGGGTCAGTGGCGTCAGCAGCATCACGGCCGGTGTATTGACCTCGCGCAGGCAGTCGTCCGCGTGGCGCTGGATGTTCCTTATCGGGCTGGCCGTTGGCGGAGCGATTTTTTCCTGGCTGCTGCGGGTTCCGCACATCGAAACGCGGCATGTGATCGTCCTGGTTCCGGCAGGCTTTATGGTCGGTTTCGGCAGCGTACTCGGATCCGGTTGCACCAGCGGCCATGGCGTGTGTGGCTTGGGCCGCAGATCCAGGCGCTCGCTGATCGCGGTGCTGACTTTCATGGGCGCTGGAATCGTCACGGTTCTGATCACCTCCCTGGTGCCGCCGGCGCAATGGTGGGAAGAGCTGTTGTTTGAAGGATTGCAGTGGCTCTTTCACCGATGACGCGCGGCAGATCGCATTGACCGGGTACAGGAATCGATATGCACACCTCTACGGCAGCCGCTGCAATCGAAACCGGCGCATCGACATTCGCGAACCGGCATAACGCCGAATTGCTGATTTCATTTGCCGCCGGTTTTATCTTCGCGGCCGGATTGACGATGTCTGGCATGACCCAGCCGGACAAGGTCATTGGATTCCTCGACATCAAGGAGATGTTTGTTGGCGAATTTCCGGGCCTGTGGGACCCCACGCTGGGCATTGTGATGGCGGGCGCAGTAATGATTTCGCTGATCGGTTTTGCCGCAACGCCGTACGCCAGCATGCGGCCCTGGTTCACCGAGCGTTTTATCCTGTCGACCCGCAATGTCGTGGACGGGCGCCTGCTTGCCGGCGCGGTAATTTTCGGAATTGGCTGGGGACTGAGTGGGTACTGCCCCGGCCCCGCGCTGGCCACTTTGCTCACCGGGCAGATCGATATCGCGATATTTGTTCTCGCCATGTTGCCCGGCATGTGGCTGGCGCGAAAAATCTAGTCGGCAGGTAACTGGCTGGTGTGCGCTCGGCGAGTCGAGCCAGGCGCAAGTTGCAGTTGACGTTTACGTAAACGTCAAGGCAAACTATACTTGCACGCTTTATCAGCCGAGCAGAGCTTGCGGCTTTGCAGCCAGGAGATGCTATGGAAGCCTCCCTGCCCACGGGCAAGGGAATTGGAGCGCTGAGATGAACAGCCGCCTATCAGGAAGAA
>JANYBQ010000458.1 GCA_025360705.1 Betaproteobacteria bacterium
CTCGCCGCCCGATGCAACCTCGGCCAGCACTTCCTGCGTGGCGGGGTTGACGGTCTCGAAGTAGTGGCTGCCGGGGACCGGCTTGCCCCCGATGAGATGGTTTATTTGCATGTTTATTGAATTGTGTTGTGCAGCGCGCCGATAGCTTGTATTTCGGTCACGACAGCATCACCGGCCCGGCAATCGACCACTCCGTCCGGCGTGCCGGTAAGGATCAGGTCGCCGGGTTGAAGCGTCATGAAGCTGGAAAAATATTCGATCAGGAACGGCACGTCGAAAATCATGTCGCGTGTATTGCCCGACTGCGTCAACTTGCCGTTCACGGTGGTCTGCAACGCCAGGTTCATCGGCCCGCCCGCTGCGTGTACGTCGGCCGCATCCACCAGCCAGGGACCGATGGGGGTGCAGGCGTCGCGATTTTTCACGCGCAGGTTGGGCCGGTACCAGTTTTCCAGATAGTCGCGAATGGCGTAGTCGTTGGCCACGGTGTACCCCGCGATGAAGTCGTACGCGTCGCAGCGCTTCACGTGTCGGGCGGTCTTGCCGATCACCACCGTGAGTTCGCATTCGTAATGCATGAAAGTGACACCGGGCGGACGCGGCGTAAATGCGCGGTGACCGATCAAGGCACCTTCACCCTTGATGAATACCAGCGGCTCCTCGGGGGCCTTGAACTCGAGTTCTTTGGCGTGGTCGGCATAGTTCAGGCCAAGCGCCAGTATGGTTCTGGCGCGCGTTACGGGCTGCAATGGTGGCAACCAGACCACGGCTTCCAACGCCACCAGCCGGCCGTCCGCCAGCAGTAATTGCCCATCCCGTTCCATGGCGGTGTGAAGCGCACCGGCGTAAGCAACCCGGGCGTTTTTCATGTGGCCTGGGCAATCAGCGTGTTCGACAGAGAACCGAACGCGGGCCAATCCGGCGCACTGATCTCGATGCGGTCTCCGACTTTGGCCAGCGGCCGACCGATGTCGCATCCGAGCATCAGCACATCGCCTTCGCGCAGCGTCATGAACTCGCCCACGTCGGCCAGCAGTTGCGCCGCGCTGCGCACCACGCATGAGAAATCGACGGTCTGGCGTATCGGGCCATTGATGCGCACATGCAGCTTGAACAGCGCCGGGTCCATGGCGCCTGTGGCCTGTGCCGCGAGAACAAGTCGGGCACCGATACCCAGGAAGCCATCCAGGCACTTGAACTTGACCGGTGGGCGGAAGAAGCTGGAGTGCGGCACCGACAGGTCGTTCATCAGCACGTAGGAAGCCACGGCTGGGGCCGCCGACGGTCCCTGACCACGGGTGGCGCCAGGGCCGAGCACCATCGCTATCGTGGCACCTACTTCGACTTCAGCCACGCTCCCGGGTACCGGAATATCCGCACCGTTGGCGCTCCAGGTGTTGGCGGTCTTGATGTAGAGCACCGGTGCCCTGGGTGCGGCCTGGTAAGGCGGCTGCGTCATCCGCGCGGCCATGGCGGCGCACTCGCCCTGAAAATTCAGCAGCACGCCGTACACGGTGCCGGTTGGTGAGTACGGTATTGGAGCCAAATTCATTCGGGCCGCTCCAGTCCAATCACGGCGTCCAGCAGCGTATACAACCGCGCCAATTTTTGTTTGCCCAGCGACTCTTCCATGAAGGCGTAGTGTGCCTCGATCGAATGCGAAAGCCGCTCGATGGATTTGCGGCCCTTGGCCGTGGTTTCCACCACGGTTCGGCGCTGGTCGACGGTGTCGCGGGCGCGGCGAATCAGTCCGTCGCGCTCCATGCGGCTGAGCACCCCTGTCAGGCTGGGCCCCAGGATGAAGGCTTCACGCGCCACGCGCCCGGTTTCCACCACACCGTGTTCACCCAGCACGCGCAACACGCGCCACTGCTGGTCGCTCAGGCCATGCTCGCGCAATCCGGGCCGTGTGTGCGCCATCACCGATTCACGCGCTTGCAGCAGCAGGCGGGGCAGGTTGCGATGGACGAAGGGGGTGATCATGGCGGCGTAAGGTCGCTGGGTCGATTTATTGAATATGTTAAATGAATCGTTCCGGCGCGACAAGCGGGTCTTGGCATACTGTTAATTTATCCAGTAACATGCGTGGATGGCCAAAGAGAAAAACGTCTATAGCTGTACCGAGTGCGGCGGCACCAGTTCCAAGTGGCTCGGCAAGTGCCCTGCCTGCGGAGCCTGGAACACGCTGATCGAAACGGTCATCGCAAGTACGCTGCCCAATAAAAACCGCTTTGCCGCGTTGACGAAGGGCGCCGAAATCACCGCCTTGGGAGATATCGAGGCCACCAGCATGGCGCGCACGCCCACCGGACTGGAAGAGCTCGACCGCGTACTCGGCGGCGGTATGGTGGAGGGCGGCGTCGTGTTGATCGGCGGCGACCCCGGCATCGGCAAATCGACCCTGCTGTTGCAGGCGCTCGACGCGTTACAGCGCAGCGGGCAAAACACGCTCTATGTAACCGGCGAAGAAAGTGGCGCGCAGGTGGCGCTGCGCGCGCGCCGCCTGGGGCTGGACAACTCACAGGTCAAGGTATTGGCCGAGATCCAGCTGGAAAAAATTCTCGCCACGCTGGCAGCCGCGCGGCCGGACATCGCGGTGATCGACTCGATCCAGACCGTCTACTCGGAACAGCTGACCTCCGCGCCCGGCTCGGTGGCGCAGGTACGCGAGTGTGCGGCGCACCTTACGCGGGCCGCCAAAGCCAGCGGTGTATGTATCGTGCTGGTGGGCCACGTCACCAAGGAGGGTGCGCTGGCCGGCCCGCGTGTGCTCGAGCACATGGTCGACACGGTGCTGTATTTCGAGGGCGATACGCACTCCAGTTTTCGACTGGTGCGCGCCATCAAGAACCGATTTGGCGCGGTCAACGAGATTGGTGTGTTCGCCATGACCGAGCGTGGCCTAAAGGGTGTGAGCAATCCGAGTGCGATTTTCCTGAGCCAGCACGAAGAACCCGTGTCGGGTAGCTGCGTCATGGTCACGCTGGAGGGCACGCGCCCGATGCTGGTCGAAATTCAGGCGTTGGTGGACAGCGGCGGACCCTCTCCACGGCGTCTGAGCGTCGGGCTGGACAAGGACCGGCTGGCGATGTTGCTGGCGGTGTTGCACCGGCATGCGGGCGTCGCCTGTATGGACCAGGACGTGTTCGTCAACGCGGTGGGTGGCGTGCGTATCAGCGAACCGGCGGCCGATCTGGCGGTGATGCTGGCAATCACATCGTCGCTGCGCGGCAAGCCGCTGCCCAAGGGTTTTATCGCGTTTGGCGAGGTGGGCCTGGCGGGTGAGGTGCGCCCGGCCCCGCGCGGCCAGGAGCGTTTGAAAGAAGCCGCCAAACTGGGCTTCAGCAGCGCGGTGGTGCCCAAGGCCAACGCGCCCAGAAAGCCGATTGAAGGTTTGACGATTCACGCGGTGGATCGGGTGGAGCAGGCACTGGATGTGGTGCGCGGTCTGACCTGAGCGGGCTTTAAACTCCCTGTTCCGCGCGTCTGTCGGTTGTTACAGCGCCGGTTGTCGCGATCGCTGCCCACCATGAAGTTTCAACAGTTGATGTCCCGTGTAGGGGTGCCCCTGCTGGCCCTGATCCTGGTCGCCATGGCCTACCGGTCCTATGGCTGGAACGGTGTTGCCGTGGCCGCCAGCCTGATGGTGATGTGGGCCTTGCTGCATTTCAACCGTTTGATGCAGGTGCTAAAACGCGCCGCCAGGCGGCCCATCGGTTATTTGGACAGCGCCGTCATGCTCAATGCCAAGCTCAAACCCGGCGTAACACTGATGCATGTGGTGGCGCTGACCAAGGCACTGGGCGAGCTGAAATCCGTGAAGGACCGGCAACCGGAGGTGTACCGCTGGACCGATGGCTCCGAGTCCCACGTCACATGCGAATTTTTCGATGGCAAGCTGATGAAGTGGCAACTGGTTCGACCCGAAGTCACCGAGGACACGCCGTAAAATCCAACCCCGCGCCCCTGTTCATGCAAGCAATCCCAAGGAATCAAGATGACTGACCTGCCTCCCTCAATGGCCGACCGCGACGGCAAGATCTGGATGGACGGCCAGATGGTCGAATGGCGCGACGCCAAGATCCATGTGTTGACGCATACGCTGCATTACGGCTGCGGCGCATTCGAGGGGGTACGCGCCTACAACACGGCTGACGGCACCGCGATCTTCCGGCTCAAGGAGCACACCGAACGCCTGTTCAACAGCGCCAAGATTTTGCGCATGCAGATTCCGTTTTCGATCGAACAGGTCATGGAAGCGCAGAAGGCCGTGGTGCGCGACAACAAACTGGAGAGTTGTTACCTGCGTCCGCTGACCTGGATCGGCGACAAGAAGCTGGGCGTCAGCCCGCGCGGCAATACCATCCACCTCATGGTAGCGGCTTGGCCTTGGGGCGCCTACCTGGGCGAAGACGGCATGAAAAAAGGCATCCGTGTCAAGATTTCGAGCTACACCCGCCATCACGTCAACATCACCATGACGCAAGCCAAGGCGGTGAGCAATTACACCAACTCGATCCTGGCCAACATGGAAGCGCTCGACGACGGATATGACGAGGCGATGCTGCTGGACGCCAATGGTTTCGTCAGCGAAGGCGCAGGCGAAAACGTGTTCGTGGTCAAGGACGGCGTGGTGTATACGCCCGACCTTTCCGCCGGCGCGCTTAACGGCATTACGCGCAATACCGTGCTGCACATTTGCAAGGACCTGGGGCTGGAGCTGGTCCAAAAACGCATCACGCGCGACGAGGTTTACATCAGCGAAGAAGCGTTTTTTACCGGCACCGCAGCGGAGGTCACGCCGATCCGCGAACTCGATCGCATCCCGTTGGGCAGTGGCTCGCGCGGTCCGGTCACCGAAAAAATCCAGAGCGCGTTTTTCGACATCGTCAACGGTCGCAATCCGAAGTACGCGCATTGGCTGGCCAAGGTATGAGCGCCTGCGAGCGGCTTACCGGTCTGCGACTTAAAGGGCAAATATGAGCAGCATGCAAGTCGAATTGCTGGCAAAAGACCTGAACGCCCAAGGCGGCATTTTCTGCCCCAGCCCCAAAGCCGACATGAAAATCTGGAACAGCCATCCAAAGGTCTATCTCGACGTGGCACGTACCGGCGAAGCCAAATGCCCCTATTGCGGCTCGGTCTACAAACTACGGGCCGGCGAACACTTCGAGGCGCATCACTGAGGTGCAAGAAACAAGGCAAAAAAAAGCCACCGCGAGGTGGCTTTTAAAAGTCCTCCGAAGGACTTCTTTGGAGACTGGAAACCAATCAGTGGCCTATCGAGACTTTGCGCTTTTGGCGATGACCCTCCCCTGATCGCTTTTAACTGTGACAGCAGTTGAAATTACTGTACCGGCAATGTGTCGAATTAGCCATCTTCCATTGGGGATCGGGCTATTAACTTTTCGCGGAAGCGGGAATTTTTGGGATATCACGCGCTTTGCATGAGGATGCCTGGCGCATATTGCGGCAAATGCACCACAAAGCATGCGCCGCCCCCGGCGCGACCCTCGCAACGCACTGTGCCTCCATGCCTTTGCACGATGGATTTGACCAGCGCCAGACCCAGACCCACGCCGCCGTCACGCTCGGTGGCGCCGGGAAGACGGTAAAACGGCTCGAAAATACGCTCCCGCAATTCCACCGGAACCCCCGGGCCGTTGTCGCAAACTGTCAATACCACCTGGCCTGCGTGGCGGTGCAATATCACGGCGGCATTGCCTGCCGCATGGCGGCGCGCGTTCTCCAGCAGATTGCGCATCACGCGGCGCAGCAGTTTGCTGACTCCGTGGACCACCAGCCCAGGCGTATCGTCGCCCGCGTCCAGATCGGCATCCGCGCGTGCGCATTCTTCCGCCGCCAGCCCCACCATATCCACCGGCTCTATCGTTCCCAGGTCGGCCTCGCTGGCGTCCAGCCTGCTGGCCAGCAAGATCTCGTCGATCAGTTGGTCCAGCTCCTGGATGTTGCGCGCGATTTCGTCCTTGAACTCCGGTCCGGGGTGTGAGCCCATCAGCTCCAGTCCCATGCGAATACGCGTCAGCGGCGAGCGCAGTTCGTGGGACGCATTGGCCAGCAGTGCCTTGTGCGACAGCAGCAAGGCCTGTACACGTTGCGCCGCTACGTTGAACCCCTGAGCCAGCACCGCCACTTCGTCGTGGCCCTGCTCGGGCAGGCGCAGCGACAGGTCGCCGTCACCCCATTGCTTGACGCCAAATTCCACCGCTTCCAGGCGTTTGGTCAGGCGCCGGACTATCGGATAGGTGCCTAACGCAACCGCAAAAGCGACCAGTCCGAGCATCCAGGCAAAACTGAAGGGAAGCCGCATCGGTCCCCCCGGCCCGCCGAGCCCGACCAGCATCATGCCCGGCGGCCTACCCTGCGGACGGGGAAACTGGATAACCAGGGTTTTGCCCTCCTGTGTCTTGACCTGGAATTCCGACCCCTGCCCCGGCACACGGATTGGCCGCGCCGGGGCCTGGCCCAGAATCTCGCCGGCCTCATTGCGGACGACGATTTCGCGCCCAGGACGCAGAGCGCGTTCATTTTCGGCCTCCATGCGCGATAGCCAACCGGCCAGCACGGTAAGCACGATCACCGTGCCCACCACGGCCAGCCAGATGCGCAAATACAGGCGTTGGTGAAAAGGGGTTTTCATGCGGTGGGCCGTGCGGGCGCCGCGTCAGTCCTGCTGGCGCGCAAACACGTAGCCGACGCCGCGCACCGTCAAGATACGTTTGGGGTTTTTGGCATCGACCTCGATCACGGCGCGAATGCGGCCCATATGTACATCGATCGACCGGTCGAACGCGTCCAGCTCGCGGCCACGCACCGCTTCCATGATCTGGTCGCGCGTCAGCACCCTGCCGGCACGTTCCGCCAGCGCCAGCAGCAGATCGAACTGGTACGAGGTCAAGTCGCAGGCTTGGCCCGCAGCCGTCACGGTGCGGGAATCCTGGTCAATCTCCAGGCTGCCGAAACGCAACGATTTGCCCGGTGCCGCGGCGCCCGGCGCGTGGCGGCGCAAGACGGCCCGGATGCGGGCCAGCAATTCACGCGGCTCGAACGGTTTTGGCAGATAGTCGTCGGCGCCGATTTCCAGGCCAATAATGCGGTCCATCGGGTCGCCCTTGGCGGTCAGCATCAGCACCGGTATCTGAGCCGCCGCGCCGGGCAGAGCGCGGATGCGGCGGCATACTTCTAGCCCGTCCATGTCGGGCAACATCAAGTCCAGCACCACCAGGTCGGGCAGCGGTTCAGCGGCCCGTCCCTGCAGATAAGCCAGGCCGCTTTGCGCGTCCGCCATGTGCGTGATCTCGAACCCGGATTGACCGAGGTATTGGGACACCATCTGGGCCAGACGGTGATCGTCCTCGATCATCAGCAAGCGTTCAACCATGCTGACAGTTTATTGCGCGCCTATGCCGCTGGCTTGAAGCTGCGGTAAAGATAAGGTAAACGACGTGGTGTCCGAAGCCGTGCTCAATCGGATGAAAGAGAAATTGGCATCACCGGACTTTCCGCTTTCAGGTTTTGGGCCCGCGCGGCGAGCCAGATCAACACCAGCACCGGTACTCCCAGTACGGCAGTCGCGACGAAGAACTGCCCATACCCGAATGCGTCCACGTACTGCCCGGAGAAACCGGCGATGAACTTGGGCAGCAACAACATCAGCGAACTGAACAACGCGTACTGGGTGGCTGAGTAGCGGATATTGGTCAGGCCCGACAGATACGCGATGAACGCGGCCGAGGCAATACCGCTGCTCAGGTTGTCGGCCGAGACCACAAAAATAAGCGCCGAAAGGTCGTGCCCATGGCCCGCCAGCCAGGCGAATAAAAGGTTGCTGGCTGCGCTTAAGGTCGCGCCCAGCATCAGGATACGCATCACGCCAAAACGCATCGCCAAAACGCCGCCGACAAACGCGCCCGCCAGCGTCATGACCACGCCGTAGATCTTGGTCACGGCCGCAACCTCGTCCTTGGAAAACCCCATGTCGACGTAGAACGGGTTGGCCATGATGCCCATCACCACGTCGCTGATACGGTACAGCGCGATCAGCGAGAGGATCAGCACCGCTTGCCAGCCATAGCGGCGAATGAAGTCGGCAAACGGTTCCACCAGCGCCCCTTGCAACCACTGCGCCAGATTGCGCGCCGGGGAAATCTGGCGCGGGGCCGGCTCGGGCGAAAACAGGACCGTCAATACGCCCAACAACATCGACGCCGCCATCACCAGATAAGCGGTTTGCCATGCGCCGGATTGGTAATGCGCGGCATCCGCCACCTCGGCGCGCGCCGCGATCCACAACACGCCGGCGCCGGCCCAGATCATGGCCAGGCGGTAACCGGTCTGGTAGGTCGCGGCCAATGCGCCCTGGCGCTCGATCTCGGCGGACTCTATGCGGTAGGCGTCCAGCGCGATGTCCTGCGTAGCTGAGCCAAACGCTACCGCGAGCGCGCCCCACACAATCGGGGTCAGCGAAAGTTTTGGGTCGGTGAATGCCATGCCCACCAGCGCCAGCATGATGGCGGCCTGCGACAACAACAACCAGCTACGCCGTCGGCCCAGCGCGCGCGTCAACAACGGAATCGGCAGCCGGTCCACCAGTGGCGACCAGAGCCACTTGAAACCATACGCCAGCCCGACCCAACTCAAGTGCCCGATGGTGGTGCGGTCAATGCCGGCTTCACGCAACCAGAAACTCAGCGTGCCGAACACCAGCAGCAAAGGCAGGCCGGCCGAGAACCCCAGCAGCAACATGCGCAGGCTTGCGGGCTCGAGGTAGACCCGAACCGCATTGCGCCACGTCGGACGGGGATTACTTGATTTCGCGGAAATATCGTTCATGCAATGGTGGCGGTGTTGTGGCTATTATTGACCCATGTGCCGCTTATGTAATTCGAACAACGCCGTGTGGAACGCACGCCGCGCCTTTGTGCTCGCGGCAGGCGTGGTGGCGGCTACTCCGGTGATTGCGCAGGTGGATGTGGGCAAGTCGTCGACTTTTCGCAAACTGGTGTCGGCCGACCAGATCGAGGCAGCCGCCACGCAGCAATACGCGCAGATGATGGCGCAGGCGAGCGCGCAAAAAGCGCTGGCGCCCGATGGCAACGTGCAGCTTCAGAAGCTGCGCACGATTGCACAACGCATCATTCCTCATGCCGCGCAGTGGAACGATCGCGCGCGCCAGTGGCGTTGGGAGGTCAACCTGATCGGCAGCAAACAGATCAACGCATTTTGCATGCCGGGCGGAAAAATCGCGTTTTACACCGGCATCCTGGACCAGCTAAAACTCAGCGACGACGAGGTCGCCATGGTGATGGGCCACGAGATGGCGCACGCGTTGCGCGAACATGCGCGCGAGCGCCTGGGCAAGACCCAGGCTACCAGCATGGGCTTGTCGATCGGCGCGCAATTGCTGGGCCTGGGCGACTTTGGCAATGTCGCGGCCAAGCTGGGCACCCAGCTGTTGGCGCTCAAATACAGCCGCGACGACGAAGCCGAGGCCGACCTGGTAGGCATGGAGCTTGCCGCACGCTCCGGTTTTGCGCCGCAGGCCGGATCCACCCTGTGGAGAAAGATGGCGGCTGCTTCGGGCGGTAAAGGTGGCCTGGCATTCATGTCCACGCATCCATCCGGTCCGGACCGCATTCGTCAACTTGAAGCCAACGCGCCCAAGGTGCAGGCCTTGTACGAGCAGGCACGCAAGGGCGGATAGCCCACTCTCCCGATCAAGCGGCCTGTCAGTTGCCCAAATCGATTACCGCTGCCAGCGGCACCGGGCCGGGCGCCGCATAGTCCGCAATCAGCCAAGCGCGCGCGGTATTGCGTTTGGCGGCTTCGTTTTTCAGCCGGTCCATCACAAAGCCGATGGAAGCTTTGTCCAGGGCCGCAAAAGGATCGTCCAGCAAGGTGAGCGCGGCGCCGGAGGCAAAAGCCGCAGCCAGCCAGACTTTGCGTCTTGAGCCAGTGGACAACATGTACAAAGGCTTGAGTTGGTGTTCGGTCAGCGACAAGCCGTCCAACAGCGACTCAACGGCTTGTTGCTTGAAGGCCGGGTAACGTGCGCGCAGCGACGCAAGATAGTCCAGCGCATTGATCTGGTTAAAGGCGTCTGAGCGCGGGTCGGTCCAAAACACCTGCCGCAGATAGGCATCCGATTGCCCGCTCAGCGCGACGCCGTTGACCTGGATTTGCCCTGCGTGCGCTTTCAGGTCACCGGCCAGCAAGCGCAACAACGTGGTTTTGCCCTTGCTTTCGCCACCGCGCACCAGCGTTATGCCCGGCGGTACGCGGGTCGACCAATCGGTGAACAACGCGAGTTGTTGCGGGTAACCGAAGCTCAGGCCGCTCACCTTTAAAACCGGCGCAGTGGAAGGGCCGGTCATGGAACCCTCGATACGCGGCTGCTTCGGTGATCTACCGTACCCTGAATAATGCCGCGTATGAGATTGGCCAGTTCGTCAATGACAAAAGGCTTGGTAATCATCCGCATACGCTCAGTCAGAAAGCCATTGCGCATAACGGCCTGCTCCGCGTAGCCGGTCACGAACAGCACTTTCAGAGCGGGGCATTTTTCACACGCTATTTCGGCCAATTGACGGCCATTCATGCCGGGCAAACCGACGTCCGTGATGAGCAAATCGATGTGGCGGCCGGTTTCGATCGCCGCAAGCGCCGCGTTGGCGTCGGCCGCCTCGATAAAGTGGTAGCCCAGGTCTTCGAGCACCTCCACGATCACGGCCCGCACGCTGGCGTCGTCCTCGACCACCAATATCGTTTCGCTGGCGCCAAGCTGGGACGCGGCATGTGCGGCAACGGCGGCCGGCTCCCCGTTGCCTTCGGATACGTCGCGTGGCAGGTACAGACTGACCGTGGTGCCCCGGCCGGTCTGGCTGTGAATCCTGACGTGCCCGCCCGCCTGCTTGACAAAACCATACACCATCGATAACCCCAGGCCGGTCCCCTGGCCGATCGGCTTGGTGGTGAAAAACGGCTCGAACGCCTTCGCTATTACATGCGCCGGCATGCCGGCGCCGTCGTCGCTGACGCTCAACACCACGTAGTCGCCCGCATTCAATTCAGGCTGGCTGACGGCATAAGCGGCGTCGACCCGGGTGTTTGCCGCCTCTATGGTCAGGTGCCCGCCGTCCGGCATGGCATCGCGTGCGTTGATGACCAGATTGAGCAGCGCATTTTCCAATTGACTGGCATCGATTTTGGCGGACCACAGATCGACGCTGAAGCCTATCTGCAGCGCAATACGCGGCCCCAATGTAAGTACGAACATGTCCTCCACGGAGGAAATCAATTTCGCCACATCCACGCGCGTAATGTCCAGCGACTGCTGGCGCGCGAAGGCCAGCAGTCGCTGCGTGAGAGCTGCGGCGCGTTGAGCACTGGTGGACGCACGGTCCAGCAGCTTGGCGAAGTCGTCGGTCTTGCCGGCTTTCAGTTTGCGTTGCATCAGCTGGATCGAGCCGTAGATACTGGCCAGCATATTGTTGAAGTCGTGCGCGATGCCGCCGGTGAGTTGCCCGATCGACTCCATCTTCTGCGACTGCCGCAGTTGATCTTCCGCCAGTTCGAGCGCCTGTTTTTGCGCCTTGTCCGGCGTGATGTCGCGTCCAAAAGCAAAAATCGACTGTCCCTCGGGCGCGGCCTTCCACGCAATAAACCGGTAGCTGCCATCGGCATGTATGCAGCGGCATTCGAAAGTGGGCAACACGCCCACGGTGGCGCGCGCCAGGGCATCCTCGGCTCCAGCCAAGTCGTCGGGATATACCAGCAAGTCCATCCGTTTGCCTATTACCTGGTGTGGCTGCCATCCCAGAATGTCTTTCCAGACCGGGTTTACCTCCTGGAACACGCCATCCAGACTCAGCACCGCCATCAGGTCGGGCGAATTGCGCCAGATGCGTTCGCGCTCGCGCGTGCGTTCGTCCACGCGTCGCTCCAGCGTAGCGTTGAGCGCCAGCAGCGCTTCGCGGTCGGCGCGCTGGTCGTCGATGTCGGTGTTGGTGCCAACCCACCGCACCACGACGCCGCCGGCATTTCTGATCGGCAGCGCGCGTATCAGATGCCAGCGATAGGCGCCGTCCGCGCGGCGGATACGAAACTCGATCTCGTAATTGACGCCGGCGTCAAGCGATAGCGCCCAGGCGGCCGCCGCGCGTGGCGTATCTTCCGGGTGCACCAGCTGTATCCAGCCCGTACCGACCAAATCAGCGTGCTGCATCCCGCTGTAGGCCAGCGTCTGGTCATTGAACCAATCGAGCAGGCCATCCGCCGGAGCGGTCCACACGTGGTTGGGAACAGCCTGCGCAAAGGTACGGAATTTCTCTTCACTCTCGCGCAGCACATGGGCCTGCGCATGCGAAGTGGTGACATCGATACCCTCCACGAAAATTCCGTTGACCTGGCCGCTCGCATTGCGCAATGGCTGGTAGACAAAATCGACGATGCGCTGCTCGGGTGCGGCGCCTTCCGTGGTCAGTACCGTGACCGGCATGGCCCGCCCGGTGAAGGTTTGCCCGCTGGCATACACCGAGTCCAGCAATTCAAAGAAACCCTGGCCTTGCAGCTCCGGCAGCGCCTCGCGTACGTTTTTCCCGATTACGTTGCGCCGCGCGGTGAGTTGCAGATAAGCGTCGTTGGTAAGTTCGAACCGATGTTCAGGCCCGCGCAGGACCGCTACGAAGCTCGGGGATTGCTCAAACATTTCCCGCAGGCGCTGGAGTTCGGCTACCCGCTCGCGGGCCGCCATCACTTGCGCCGTGATTTCGGTACAGGCGCAAAAGACGCCCTGCACCTCGCCTTGTTCGCTGCGAACCGGCGTGTAGAAAAACGAAAAGTGCGCTTCCTCGGCACGGCCGTGGCGTTGCAATACCAGGTCGATGTCGTC
The DNA here is from genome assembly GCA_025360705.1 of Betaproteobacteria bacterium. Classification (GTDB taxonomy): domain Bacteria; phylum Pseudomonadota; class Gammaproteobacteria; order Burkholderiales; family Burkholderiaceae_C; genus CAISIP01. The sequence goes on from JANYBQ010000458.1 coordinate 12,911, forward strand.
CATGCAAGTAGGCTCACCCGCGTAGGCGCGTGCCATGATGGGCCCCACATCGTCGATGATTTCGCTCCACACCCGGGCAAAAGGTTGGCCCAGGGCTGGATGGTGCCCACCCAGGATCTCGGTGTAGCCATCGTTGTAAAGCATCAGCTGTTCTTCGCCCCACGCCACGAACATCGGCTGCGAGGCGCTCAGCATCACGCCCACGATTACCTTGAGGGACTGCGGCCAGTCCTGAGGTAAACCCAACGGCGACGCGGACCAGTCGGTGTTCCGCGTCAGGGCGCCCATTGCGCCACCGCCATCCATGAATCGCAAGATCATGGCTTGCGCAAAACGCCGGTGATCTCGTTTATCAACGCGTCCAGTTCGTCCAGTTCAAAGGGCTTCGGCAAGCAGCGGACGTTTGGTCCCAGCGTCGCCAGGCCATGGCGGTACTGGTAACCGGAACACAACACGATCCATTTATCCGGCGCTTTTTCGAGGACGCGACGCGCCAGATCGGTCCCCGACATGCCGGGCAGACTGATGTCGGTCAACAGCACATCGAAAGCGCGCGCTTCCCACAGCGCCAACGCCGCTTCGCCATTCGCGCA
>JANYBQ010000061.1 GCA_025360705.1 Betaproteobacteria bacterium
GCGCAACGCCGGGCGCGGCGTTCTGGCGCGTCACCTTGCAGGCCATCATGCCGGCCATGGCGTCGGGCGCGTTGTTCGCGTTCGCGGCTTCGTTCGACGACGCCGTGATTGCGCTATTGATATCGGGCCCCGACCAACGCACCTTGCCGCGCGAAATGTTCTCCAGCCTGCGCGACAGCATGACGCCCGCATTGACCGCCGTGGCGACCATCATGATCGTCTTTTCCACCACGCTGTTCATGCTGATGCAGGTGCTGCAGCGCCGCTCGCGTGAACACGCGCGCAAGGGCTGAGATCAGTTGCAAATCTAGCGGGAGACCGAGGTGAACAACATTGTGCAATTGGATTGCGCCGGCGCCAGTGCGCGGCTGGTGCCGGCAGCCGGGGGACGTATTTCAGCGCTAAGTCTGGTACGGCCCGGCGGGGGCAAGGTCGAAATTTTACATCCCTACCCCGAAGACTTCTTCGACCCGATCCGTTGGGCCAAAGGCGGCATCTATCCCTTGATGCCTTATTCGAACCGGATCGCCCACGCCACGCTACAGCTCAATGGCAAAGCTGTAGCGCTGGAGGCCCATCCGGACGCCGCGCCACATACCTTGCATGGCAACGCCCATGCACAGGCGTGGGAGATTTTGAGCAACGACGCATCGAGCGCCGTGCTGGCGCTGGATAGCGCGCCCAGCCCAGCCTGGCCTTGGCGCTACTGGGCCCGCATGCGCCTGGAGCTGGCGCCTAGCGCGCTGGTGATCCGAATTGAAATACGCAATGCCGATACACGCGTGATGCCGGCTGGCATAGGCCTGCATCCCTATTTTCGCCATGCGCCGGAGGCGCGCGTTGGCTACTCGGCCACTACCGTGTGGCCTCCCACCCCGGAGTTTCTGCCCGGCGTACCAAGAGCGCTGCACACCGGCGAAATCTATTCACCGGCGCGTACTTTGCCCGCAGGGGGCTTGACGCACTATGTCGGCGGCTGGGACGGTACGGCGCTGATCGACCTGCCCGATGGCGCGCGTCTGCGCATGGCCGCCGACGCGGCGTTTGGCCACCTGGTGGTGCACCGCCCCGACAACCTGGCCTATCTGTGCCTGGAGCCGGTGAGCCATGTGGCCAACGGGTTCAACCTGGCCGCGCGCGGCGTTGCCGATACCGGCACGCGGCTGCTCGCGCCCGGTGAAAACATGGGTGGCGTCATTCGATTTCAATTGATGGCAGACGCGACATGACCATTGCGGCACGGGGGGAGCAGCAGGCCACGGCTTCGCAGCACGTTGTTGAAGTTCGCGTCACACCGATAGCGTTTCCCGACCCGCCTTTGCTCAACGTGGCCGGGGTGCATGAGCCCCGGGCGCTGCGCGGCATACCTGGAAGACCCGGTGGTGAGCCTGCAGGAGTCCGGAGAGGTCGCCCCAGGTTCGCCACCATGCCGCTGGCCACCAACATGGTCACGATAGCTTTCGGCCACATACCCGAAACAGTACGGCTTGGGGCCATGCAGGTAATCCTGTCCGACCACCACTACTGTGGCGGCCTGCGCGCGACGCAGCATCTGGCCGCCATAGGCCGCACCTTCGGCATCGGCATATCGATGCACTCCAACTCGCACATGGGCATCAGTTTGGCCGCCATGACGCATGTGGGGGTGACCATTGGCGATCCCCAGCTTATTTACGGACAAGTTCTAAGTCCTTGCACGCATTCATGAGCCATGCCTTGAAGTCCTTCATGCGGGTGCTCATGCGCCGGTTCGAAGGGTAGATCAGGTAGTAGGTGAAGGCACCTTTGTCCAGCGTGCCGGGAAAGGGCCGCACCAGCCGGCCCGCGTCCAGGTCGGGCTGGATCAACGCCAGCTGGGCCATCGCGATTCCGTGGCCTTCCATGGCGGCCTGGTAGGTCAGGGCCGAGCTTTCAAAATACAGATGGCTGTACCGGTTGAACTGGTCTATGCCCTGGGCACGCAGCCAGTCGGGCCAGTCCTCGCGGCGCTCGGGCGGGGTGGACTGCAGCAGTACATGGCGCTTGAGGTCGTCCGGCTTCTTGAGCGCGGACTTGCCCTTCAGCAATGCCGGGCTGCAGACCGGCGCGAGGATGTTGGGCATCAGGCGTTCGGCGGTCGAACTCGGCCAATCGCCGGTGCCCAGGCGTATCGCGAAATCCAGATCGTCGCGCTTGAAGTCGACCGCATCGTTGGACACCGACAGAACCAGCTCGACGGTTTTGTGCTTGGCGTAGAAGTCGGACAGGCGCGGGATCAACCAGCGCAGCGAGAAGGCGGTGTAGGCGCGCACCTTGAGCAGCGACTTGTTGGCCGGGTGGCGCATGACATTGGTGGCCGAGCGCAGCGCGTCGAAGGCGCCCGAAACGGCTTCGAAGTATTGCGCGCCGCGCGGCCAACAAGTCGCTGCTCAAGGTGCGCGCCTACACCGCCTTCTCGCTGCGCTGGTTGATCCCGCGCCTGT
>JANYBQ010000069.1 GCA_025360705.1 Betaproteobacteria bacterium
GTCGGCGCCAGTTGCTGGATCAGCTCGGCGTTCAGCACCAGTTGCTGCTGCCCGAACCGGACGAGGACGCTGAGTCGCTCGAAGCGGGGTTGCCGCACGAGGCGCCGGCCGCCTACGTGGTTCGTGTCACGCAGCTCAAACTCGATGCCGCGTTGCTGCGGCTTAAGCGTCGCGGACTCCCGCCAGCTCCCGTGCTGTGCGCCGACACCACAGTCGCCCTGGGGCGGCAGATTCTTGGCAAACCGGCGGACGCGGCGCAAGCGCGCCAGATGTTGCGCGGGTTGTCCGGCAAAACACATCGCGTCCTGACTGCGGTGGCCATCGGCAGCGCCAGAAAACGGGACCAGGTATTGAATCTGTCGCGCGTGACTTTCGCCCAAATGACCGACCGGCAAATCCGCGCTTACGCGGCATCCGGGGAACCATTGGGAAAGGCCGGCGCCTACGGTGTGCAGGGCAGGGCGGCGGCATTTATCGAGCGCATCGCCGGAAGTTACTCTGGCATCATGGGTTTGCCCTTGTTCGAGACCGCGCAGTTATTGCGCGCGTTCGGGGTCGGTTTCCAATAAATCCAGTAGCGAGACAAGTCCATGCAAGAAGACATTTTGATCAACTGGTCGCCGCAGGAAACGCGGGTTGCCATTGTCGAAAACGGTGCGGTACAGGAGCTGCACGTCGAGCGCACGCTGGAGCGCGGACTGGTGGGTAATGTCTACCTCGGCAAGGTGGCGCGGGTGTTGCCGGGCATGCAGTCGGCGTTTGTGGATATTGGCCTGGAGCGCGCGGCATTTCTGCATGTGGCCGATGTGTGGCATCGCCAGCCCGACGGTGAACCTCCGGGCGCGGTGCGTGCGGCGCAAGCGCTGGTACCGATCGAGAAGCAGATATTCGAAGGCCAGTCGCTTACGGTGCAAGTCATCAAAGACCCGATCGGTACCAAGGGTGCACGGCTGTCGACGCAGATCAGTATTGCCGGGCGCCTGCTGGTGTTTTTGCCGCAGGACGACCATGTCGGTGTATCGCAAAAAATCACCCCTAACCAGCGCGATGAACTGCGGGCACGTCTGCAAACCCTGACGCAAGCTGAAGGCGGCGGCTTCATCCTGCGCACCAACGGTGAGGACGCCAGCGACGCCGAGTTGTCCGAGGACATCGCCTATCTGCGCAAGGCCTGGGCCCGTATCAAAAACGCGGCAACCCGTCTGCCGCCCTTGTCGCTGCTGCACCAGGACCTGAGCCTGTTGCAACGCGTGTTGCGCGATTTATCGGGTGATGCCACGCAGTCGATCAAGGTGGATTCGCGCGAGCAGTTCGACATATTGCAGGCGTTCGGACGCGAATTCATGCCCTCGAGCACCGAAAAACTGCAGCACTACAAAGGCGAGCGGCCGATATTCGATTTGTACGGCGTGGACGAAGAGATCGCCAAGGCGCTGGGTCGCCGGGTGGAACTGAAGTCGGGCGGTTACCTGATCGTGGACCAGACCGAGGCGCTGACCACGGTCGATGTAAACACCGGCGGGTTTGTCGGTGCCCGTAATTTCGACGACACGATTTTCAAGACCAACCTGGAAGCGGCGCAGGCGATCGCGCGGCAGCTGCGTTTGCGCAACCTGGGCGGCATCATCATTGCCGACTTCATCGACATGGTGCGCGAGGATCACCGCGACGCGGTTCTGGGGGAGTTCCGCAAGCAGCTCGCGCGCGACCGCGTCAAGACCACGGCGGCCGGGTTTTCGCAACTCGGCCTGGTCGAGATGACGCGCAAACGCACGCGCGAATCGTTGGCCCATATGTTGTGCGAACCCTGCGCGGTGTGTCAGGGACGCGGCATAGTCAAGACCGCACGCAGTGTGGCCTACGACATCTTTCGCGAGATTTTGCGCGAGGCACGGCAGTTCAACCCGCGCGAGTTCCGTGTTGTCGCGTCGCCCAAAGTGATCGAACTTTTTCTCGACGAAGAAAGCCAGCACCTGGCGGGCCTGAGCGAGTTCATCGGCAAGTCGGTGTCGCTGCAAAGCGAAGCCGCGATGGGGCAGGAGCAGTACGACATCATTTTGATGTGAGCCGCCCGTACCGTTTAACTCCCGCCGGCCGGACCATGCGACTGCCAACGCGGTTGCGAAAGCGGCGTCCTGGACCAGGTGGTTCGCCCTGGGGGTTCTGTCGCAATAAGGCGATGAGGCTCAGCAAACCGCTGAGCCTGCTGCTGCTCAAAAAGCCAGGGAGTAGAACTGGCTGGCTGCGGACGAGGCTTGGCCTTCGGGAACATCGAGCTGCGTTT
>JANYBQ010000103.1 GCA_025360705.1 Betaproteobacteria bacterium
ACCGCCCAGCAGCCCTTTGCAAACCCTGACGCGGATGGTTACCAAAACACCACCGTTAATCTTTCACTGACGCACAAGCTGTCCAAGGACCATAACTTTGGTGCGCGACTCATGAAGTCGACCGGCGACACCGCTTACGACAACGCCTTCGGTGCCCCGACAGATATCCAGACCTCCACCACCCGGTTGAGCCAGGCCACGCTTTTCACCGACAACACCTGGGGCAACTGGCGCAGCCGCCTGTCGCTGGGCGAACAATCTGATAAAAGCCGCAGTCAGGACAACGGTTTATTCGGCTCGACCGATTCCTTCATCACCCAGGCAACAGTGTTGAACTGGGTCAATACGGTGAGACTGGGCGGTGACTGGCTGGCGACCGCAGGGCTGGAGCGGCAGCACCAGCGGGTAGATACGACGACCACGTCGTCATTTGGAACGCCTTACGACCGGACGCGTAGTACCAGAGCCGTATTTACCGGCTTGGAGGGCCAGGTGGGCGCGGGCGGCCTGCAGATCAACCTGCGCCACGATAAGGTCGGAGAGTTGCAGCAAAGTACTGGCTATCTGGGGTATGGGTATCCGATTACCGACCGACTCAAAGTGATTGCCAGCGCTTCGACCGCGTTTAACGCTCCGCCGCTGGGATACCTGTTTGCTCCCGGTTTCGGCAATCCCTTGCTACGTCCAGAACTCGCACGCAGCAAGGAACTCGGTCTGCAATATGAGCAGGGCGCCCATCTTCTCCGTGCCACCTATTTCGACACACGTGTCAAGGACCAGCTTATTTTTGACCTAACCACGTTTGCCTTCGCCAATGTCGACCGCAGCCGCAACAACGGCGTGGAGCTGTCGTACAAAGGAAGCATCGGCTCGACTGATCTGCGCGCGAGTCTTACATCGCAGGACCCGATCAATCAACTGACGGGGCAGGCGCTCAGCCGCCGTGCACGCAACTTGTTGTCGCTCGGGGTTTCGCACCCTGTCGGCGCGTGGCGTTTAGACGCAGACCTGCGCTACAGTGGCAAGCGGCCGGATGCGTATACCGACCCGGCCACCTTCGCCACGGTCAACACCACCCTGGCAGCGTATTCGGCGCTCGACCTGGCAGTGTCGTACAAGCTGTCTGCCGAAGTGATGCTCAAGGGCCGGTTGGATAACGTAACCGACCGGAAGTACCAGACTGTTTATGGCTATAACCAGCAGCCGCGCAGCTTGTTCGTTGGTTTGACCTGGACCCCCAGGATTTGACCGTCTTGCCGTGATGTTCCCAAGACCCCGAGATGAATCAGCCTGACACCACTACCCTGGGCCCGCAACGCATCGTCTGCCTGACCGAGGAGACGACCGAATGGCTGTATCTGCTGGGTGAGGAGCGGCGCATTGTCGGCATATCCGGTTACACGGTGCGTCCCGCGCGGGCGCGGGCTGAGAAGCCGCGCGTGAGTGCTTTCCTGAGCGCAAAGATCGACAAGATACTGGCGCTTGAACCTGATTGCGTATTTGGATTTTCCGACCTGCAGGCCGACATCGCGGCCCAGCTGATCCGCAAGGGAATCCAGGTCACGATCTTCAACCAGCGCAGCGTAGCCGAGATTCTGTCGATGTTGTACCAGGTCGCGGCGATGGTCGGATGCGCGGACCGCGGCCTGGCGCTGATCGAACAGATGCGCTCTCGGCTTGCCGCCATAAGCGTGCGGGCAGCGCAGTTGCCGCGCCGGCCACGCGTGTTTTTTGAGGAGTGGGACGTGCCGCACATCAGCGCGATTCGCTGGGTTTCGGAACTTGTCGGTATTGCCGGTGGGGACGACTGCTTTCCTGAACTCGGCGCCATGCCGCTGGGCAAGGACCGCATCATCGCCGACGGCGCGGAAATTGTGCGGCGCAACCCGGACATCATCGTCGGCTCCTGGTGCGGCAAGAAGTTCCGGCCCGAAAAGGTCGCGGCGCGGGACGGCTGGCAGGATGTCAACGCGGTGCGCAACAAGCAGTTGTTTGAAATCAAATCGGCCGACATTCTGCAACCCGGTCCAGCGGCGTTGACGGATGGTGTGGCGCAGTTGCACCGCATCGTGATGGCCTGGGCCCAAGAATATGCCTGAGCCGGTGCACGACGCGGCGCAGCGCCTGGTCGTTGCACCCAGCGAGCTGGTCCTGGGCGGCCAGAGGAGCGGCAAGTCGCGTCGCGCCGAGATGCTGGCGCGGGCGTGGCTGAAGCAGTCTCCCGACCACGGCGCGGTGCTGATTGCCACCGCCCAGCCTTGGGACGACGAGATGCGCGGACGGATACAACGCCATCGCCGGGATCGCGCGCAGCGTATGCCGGCCATGCAAACCATCGAGGAGCCACTGGCACTGGCCGACGCCATCGCGCAGCACGGCCGCGCCGACACCCTGGTGGTGGTGGACTGCCTGACCTTGTGGCTGACCAATCTGCTTATGCCCCACAGTAGCCAGGGCGCGGCGCCGGTACAACCCGCCATGTCCGCCGAATACGCGTGGCGGGATGCGCTGGTCCGGGCAATAGAAAACTCCGCCGGTCCGGTGGTGCTGGTGAGCAATGAGATCGGTCTGGGCGTGATTCCCGTGGGGCCGGAAGTGCGCCACTTCGTGGATGCGCTGGGCCACCTCAATCAGCACATGGCACAGGTCTGTACGCGCGTCACGCTGATGGCCGCGGGCCTGCCGCTGATGCTGAAGGACGTGGCGTGAAGCATTGGTTGCGGGGTGTGCTGGTATCCATCGCCATGGTATGCGCCATGCCGGTGTCGGCGCTGCAAATCACGGACGACCGTGGCGTGACAGTGAGGTTTGCACGCGCCCCGCAGCGCATCGTGAGTCTGCTTCCATCGTTGACGGAAACAGTCTGCGAACTGGGACAGTGCGCGCGCGTGGTTGGCGTGGACCGGTACTCCAACTACCCTGCCAGCGTGAAGACGCTACCGCAGTTGGGCGGCGGCCTCGATCCAAATATCGAGGCGGTCGTTGCGTTGCGGCCCGATATGGTCCTGATGGCCGCGAGCTCGCGTGCCGCCGAGCGCTTCGAATCGCTCGGCCTGAAGGTGGTGGCGCTGGAACCCAAATCCCGCGAGGATGCGCAACGCGTGCTGGAGGCGCTGGGGCGCTTGCTGGAGGTACCCGACGCGCAGCGTATCTGGCGCGCCATCGACGCGGCCGTCAGTGCGGCGGCGCAATCGCTGCCGGCCAGCGCCAAAAACATGCGGGTGTATTTCGAGGTCAGCAGTGCGCCGCACGGCGCCGGCGCGTCCTCATTCATTGGCCAGACCCTGACCCGGATGGGTGTGCGAAACATAATTCCGGCATCGATGGGGCCGTTCCCCAAACTCAACCCCGAATTCGTGGTGCGCGCCAACCCGGATCTGATCATGGTGGGCGAACGCAGCGACACCGGCATGGAGCAACGGCCCGGCTGGGCCAATATCCGCGCGATCCGCGAACAACGTGTCTGCGTGTTCTCGGCCGATCAGTCCGATGTGCTGGTGCGCCCGGGGCCGCGCATGGCGGAGGGCGCTCGCCTGATGGCGCAGTGCCTGGCGGAGAAGTCCCGGTGAATCCGGCAGTGGCAGCAGCCGCACGATCCGGCCCTGCGAAAGCCGCATTCGCATGGGTGATTGGCTTGTTGCTGCTCGGGGCGGCGCTGGTCTTGTTGGGAGCGGGAGTCGGCAGCAACGGATTTGAGAGCCTGTTGCACGCGCTGAACGACCCGGTGGCGCTGCGGATTGTGTGGGACATCCGTCTTCCCCGCACACTGGGGGCCTGGGCCGCGGGTGCCTTGCTGGGCCTGACCGGCGCGGTGGCGCAAGGTCTGTTTCGCAACCCGCTGGCGGACCCCTTTTTGCTGGGCAGCGCAGCCGGCGCGTCACTGGGAATCGCGATTGCGCTGGCCTTGTTCGGCGGCTCGCCTTTCGCGACCCATTGGCTGGTGCGCGTCGGCCTGACCGGCGCCGGCTTTGCGGGCGCGGTAGGCGGCGTGATGCTGACGCTGGTGCTGGCCAACGGTGTGCAACACACCTTGCGGCTGTTGTTGGCGGGGGTGATCGTAGGCGTGGTGCTGGGCGCGATAAAAGATCTGATTTCCGTTGCGGCGCCCGATATTTTGCAGGCCATGCAGGCGTTTTCACTCGGCAGCACCGGTTTCGTCGGCTGGACCGCGTGTCTGCTGATGGCCGCGGTCTGGCTCGCGTGTATGGCGATGGCGTGGTTATTGAGCCGTGGCCTGGACGGTTTGAGCCTGGGCGAAGCCACGGCACTAAGCCTGGGGCTTCCGTTGGCGCCGATGCGGGCCGCGCTGGTTGTCGTGCTGGCTCTGGCCACCGGCACGGCCGTGGCGCAGACCGGTTTGATCGCATTCGTCGGGCTGGCGGCGCCGCACCTGGTGCGCTCGGTGATAAAGACCACCCACGGCTGGCTGATCCTGCTCAGCAGCCTGATGGGCGGCGCGTTGCTTGCGGCCGCGGACATCCTGGCCCGCTGGGCGATTGCACCGCAAGAATTGCCGGTCGGCGTGTTGACGGCCGTATTGGGTGGCAGTTATTTGTTATGGCTGATGCACCGGCGAATGGGCAGGGGTGCGATGTCGTGAGGCGATTGCCGCTGACTGCAAAAAACACGGCCATCGATGCGCGCTCCATCAAGGCCTCGCTTGGCAATACCCAGGTGTTGCACGACATCGATCTGGCGCTACCGGGTGCGCGCTGGACCAGCATCGTGGGTCCGAACGGGGCCGGCAAATCGACGCTGCTGAAAGTATTGGCGGGTCTGCTGCCCCATGCGGGCGAGGTCTCGCTGCTGGGCCAAAACATGGCAACGCTGCCCAGCCGCCAGCGCGCGCGACAGATGTCGTGGCTCGGCCAGGGCGAGACCAGTGCCGACGACATGAACGTGTATGACGTCGCCATGCTGGGCCGCCTGCCGCATCAAGGCTGGCTGGCAGCGCCGAGTGCGGCCGACCACGCGGCGGTGTCGCAGTCATTGCATGCCACGCAGGCGTGGGAGTGGCGCCACCGCGCCCTGGGCCAGCTATCGGGTGGCGAACGCCAGCGCGTGTTGCTGGCGCGTGTGTTGGCGGTGCAGGCGCAGGTGTTGTTGATGGATGAGCCGCTGGCAAATCTCGACCCGCCGCATCAGGCCGACTGGTTGTCGATAGTGCGTGAACTGGTCGGTCAAGGCAAGACCGTGGTCAGTGTGCTGCACGAAGTCTCGTTGGCCTTGCATGCCGACCATATGGTCATCATGGCCCAGGGCCGCGTGACACACCATGGCGACTGTGCCAACGCGGCCACGCACCGGGCGCTGGAAGACGTATTCGACAACCGCATCAGCATTCAGCCGCTGGCGGGCCAATGGGTGGCGCTGCCGAAAGCGGTAGTGCCCCAGCGCGCCGTCACCGGGCAAGTCTCAAGGTAGATCACAATCGCCGTGGTATTTATGTTCCTGCCGCCCCTGCGTTCTGCCTTGTTTCCGATTCGGGCTTGGACTTGTGTGCCCTGCGGCAAGACTTCGATTGGCGTGCGCAACGGCACGCCGGGAGCAACCCATTAACCTGGACTATGTAACGCTGGAGGCGCTGCGCCGTCAGCACCCTGCATGGCGCTTGCTGGTGGCGGAGCACGCACCGCTGATTGCCAGCTTCTTGCAGCGCGTCTTCATCGTTCCGAATGTGCGGGTGATGGCGCAGGCCGATTTGGCGGAAATGCTCGAGGACACTCTGTTCGGCTTGCGCCAGCGGCTGGGTGACAAGGCCTTTCCGAAGCCGGCGCAGGACTATCTGAACGACTGGGCCGCCAATGACAAAGGCTGGCTGCGCAAGTTCTACCGCAGCGGATCGGACGAGCCGCATTTCGATGTGACGCCGGCCACCGAGCGGGCGCTGGCCTGGCTTGGATCCCTGAGCAAACGCGCGTTCGTGGGAACGGAATCGCGCTTGCTGATGTTGTTCGACTTGCTAAAACAGATGAGCCAAGGTAGCCAGACCGACCCGGCTTTGCGCATTGCCGAACTGCACCGGCGGCGCGATGAGATCGATGCCGAGATCGCCCGCGTGGCTGGAGGCGATATGCCTTTGCTCGACGACACGGCGCTGAAAGACCGGTTCCAGCAATTCACCGGCCTGGCGCGCGAGCTATTGAGCGATTTTCGTGAAGTGGAGCACAACTTCAGGGGGCTGGATCGGCGCGTGCGCGAACGCATCGCGCTGTGGGATGGCGCCAAGGGCGCGCTGCTTGAGGAGATCATGGGCGAGCGCGACGCCATCTCCGATTCCGACCAGGGCAAAAGTTTTCGCGCGTTCTGGGATTTCCTGATGTCGCAGTCGCGCCAGGAGGAACTGACGCAATTACTCGAACGGGTATTGCAATTGCCGCCGGTAGCGGCGCTGGAGCCGGACCCGCGGCTCAAGCGCGTGCACTACGATTGGCTGGAGGCGGGCGAACACACGCAGCGCACGGTAGCGCAGCTGTCGCAGCAATTGCGCCGCTTCCTCGATGACAAAGCCTGGCTGGAGAACCGTCGCATCATGGATATCCTCCACGCAATCGAGGTCAAGGCCATGGGCCTGCGCGCAGCGCCGCCGGCGGGCACCCTGATCTACCTCGACGACCTGGGCCCGAGTCTGGAGTTGCCCATGGAGCGGCCGCTGCACAACCCGACCGTCAAACCGTGGATAGCCAATGTCATGCTCGAGGCGGGCGATGCCGACGTCGATGCGGCCGCGCTGTATGCGCAGGTAAGAATCGACAAAGCCGCGCTGGCCGGCCATGTGCGCAAGTCCTTGCAGACACGCCTGCAGATCAGCCTGGGCGAGCTGCTTGCCGCGCGGCCGTTGCAGCAAGGACTGGGCGAGTTGGTGGCCTACCTGCAGTTGGCCAGCGATACGCCGCATTCCGTGGTGGATGAGGCCACGCTGGAGACGGTGGAGTGGTCGATCGAGAACGGAGCGACGCGACGCGCCAGTCTGCCCCGTGTGATTTTCGTGCGGAATTGAGCATGAAAACATCCGAGGCTTTCGAAGCGACCCAGTCGGACGTGGCATTGGCTTGCGCGCTGCCCGCGCACGACTTGTCCGCTGTAGTCGTGCCCCTGCTGCGCGGCGTGTTATACCGCGAAGAAGATGCCGCGTTGTGGTCGGCACTGCTGTCGCTGCAGGCGCGTGTGCGCGACTATGTGGCGGTGCTGGGACTGGACCTGGTACTGGACGAGGCGGAAGGATATGCCTTCCTGCGCTCGCGCGCCGCGCCCGACGAAGACGCGCCGAAATTGCCGCGACTGGTAGTGCGGCGGCCCCTGACCTTCCAGGTCAGCCTCCTGCTGGCGCTGCTGCGCAAGAAGCTGGCCGAGTTCGATGCCAGCGGTGGCGACACCCGGCTGATCCTGTCGCGTGATGCGGTGGTGGAACTGATCCGCGTTTTCCTTCCAGTCGGCAGCAATGAATCCCGGCTGATCGATCAGGTCGATACACAGCTGAACAAAATCATCGAGCTTGGTTTCGTACGCCGCCTGAAGCCGCCGGGATCCGGCGTGGGGCAGCAGCCGATGTTCGAGGTGCGGCGCATCCTCAAGGCCTTCGTCGATGCCCAATGGCTGGCCGAGTTCGATTCGCGACTGACCGCCTACCAGGCGCAGCTGGCCGCGCCGGAGAGCGGGCCGGCGGATGAGTGACCAGCAGCAACTCGAACTGAACGACACCAGCGGCGATGTGTTGTCAGGCTTCCGGCTGGCGCGGCTCGAAGTGTTCAACTGGGGAACCTTCGATACCCGCGTCTGGTCGCTGGAACTGGGTGGTCGCAATGGCTTGTTGACAGGGGATATCGGCTCGGGCAAGTCGACGCTGGTCGACGCGGTAACGACCCTGTTGGTGCCGGCACAGCGAATTGCCTACAACAAGGCGGCCGGGGCCGATGCGCGTGAGCGCTCGTTGCGCTCCTATGTGCTGGGCCACTACAAATCCGAGCGCAACGAGGTCAGCGGCAACGCCAAGCCCGTGGCCTTGCGCAACCAGAACAGTTATTCGGTGATCCTGGGGGTTTTTCACAACGCAGGCTTCGACCAGACGGTGACGCTGGCTCAGGTGTTCTGGCTGAAAGATGCGTTCGGCCAGCCGGAGCGCTTTTATGCCGTAGCGGAAAAGCCCTTGTCGCTGGTGGCCGACTTCTCGCATTTCGGCACCGATATCGCGCAGTTGCGCAAACGGCTGCGTCGCAGTGGCGTGGAGCTGTTCGACAGCTTTCCGCCATATGGCGCTTATTTTCGCCGGCGCCTCGGCATCGAGGGCGAACAGGCGCTGGAGCTGTTCCATCAAACGGTATCGATGAAGTCGGTGGGCAACCTGACCGACTTCGTGCGCAACCATATGCTGGAGCCTTTCGATGTGGCGTCGCGGGTGTTGGCCCTGATTGCGCATTTCGATGACCTGGACCGCGCGCACGAGGCGGTGCGCAAAGCCAGGCAGCAGGTAGAGCTGCTCACACCGCTGGTGGCGGACTGCGACCGGCACGCCGCGCTGCTCGCGAACGCCGACGTTTTGCGCGCCTGCCGCGACGCGCTCAAGGCCCACTTCGCCGGGATAAAGCTGGCGGCGATCGAAGAGCGTCTGCAAACTCTGGGCGAGACGCTAAAGAGCGAAACCGCCAAGGTCGAGCGTTGGGAAACCCTTCAATCGACGCAGCAATTGCAGGAACGCGAACTGCGTCTGAACATCGCCGCCAGTGGTGGCGACCGCATCGCACGCATCGGCGACGAGATCACGCGCAGGCAAGTTGAGTTGGTCCGCCGCAAGACCAATGCGGAACGTTATGACCAGCTGCGGCGGACGCTAGGTCTGCTGCAGGTCGCGAGCGCGGAGGACCTGCTGGCCCAACAACAGACCTGCGTGCAATTGCACGAAGCCGCGGACACCCGCTCCGACGCGGTGCAGAACACACTGACGGAACTTGGCGTGGCCTTCGCGCAGGGGCGCCAGGAGCACGGCGGCTTGCGTGCCGAGCTCGACAGCCTGAAGGCGCGCCGCAGCAACATCGATGCGCAGCAGATCGCGGTGCGCGCGGCGCTGTGCCAGGCCCTGAGCCTGCGCGAGGACAGCATGCCTTTCGCGGGCGAGCTGATCCAGGTGCGTGACGGCGAGCGCGACTGGGAGGGGGCGATCGAGCGCCTGTTGCACAACTTCGGCCTGTCGCTGCTGGTGCCCGACACGCACTACGCGCAGGTGGCCGAATGGGTGGACCGGACGCAGCTGCGCGCGCGACTGGTGTACTTCAGGGTGCGCCCCTTCACGCGGGCATCCGACATCGGCGCACTGCATCCGCAGTCACTGGCGCGCAAGATCTCCGTCAAGCCGGACTCGCCGTTCTACGCATGGCTGGAGCGAGAGGTGGCACAGCGTTTCGATGTGGCGTGTTGTGCCACGCAGGAGCAGTTTCGCCGGGAGACCAAAGCCATCACCCGCGCCGGGCAGATCAAGGCCGCTGGCGAGCGCCACGAGAAGGACGACCGGCATCGCCTGGACGACCGCGGCCGTTACGTGCTGGGCTGGAGCAACGCCGCCAAGATCGACGCGCTTGAGGGCAAGGCCCGGGTGATCGAGGCAGGTCTGGGTCAGGAGGCCGCGCGGATCGCGGAGTTGCAGCAGGAACAGAAGGCGATCATCGAGCGGCGCGCGACGCTGGCTAAAATCGTGGAGTACCGCGACTACGCCGAACTTGACTGGCAAGCCATCGCGCTTGAGGCGCGCAAGCTGGAAGACGAGCGGGACCGACTGAAGTCCGGCTCCGATGTGTTGAGAACCTTGATGGCGGATTTGCAGACTCTCGAAAGCGAACTGGCAAAGACGCAAGAGCAATTGCTCGCGCAGCGGGACCGGCGCTCGAAGACCGAGCAGAAGATTGTCGAGGCACAAGCGTCAGGCCGGCAGACCGAGTCCTTGCTCGCGGATGCGGGCCCGGTGGTACCGGCCGGACGCCTGGCTGAATTGCGGATCGAGGCTCTGGGCACGCAGACGATCACGGTCGAGAACTGCGACAACCGCGAGCGCGAAATGCGTGACTGGCTGCAAAAAGCCATCGATGCCGACGACGCCCGCATCAAGCGCCTGCGCGACCGCATCATCGACGCGATGCGTTCGTTCAGTACGCGCTACCCGCTCGAGACCCAGGAGGTGGACGTGTCGGTGGAGGCGGCCGGTGACTATGGCATCTTGCTGGGCAAGCTGGCTGCCGACGACCTGCCGCGTTTTGAGCAGCGCTTCAAGGAGTTGCTGAACGAGAACACGATTCGCGAGGTGGCGAATTTCCATTCACAGCTGAACCGTGAGCGCGAGACCATCAAGGAACGCATCACCCGTATCAACCAGTCTCTGACGCGGATCGACTACAACCCGGGCCGCTACATCGTGCTGGAGGCCCAGATCGCGACCGATGCCGACACGCGCGATTTCCAGACCGAGCTGCGCGCCTGTCTGGATAACACGCTGTCAGGCGCCGGCCACGGCGACGAAAGCCAGTATTCGGAAGCCAAGTTCCTGCAGGTCAAGCTGATCATCGAGCGCCTGCGTGGGCGCGAAGGCCAGTCGGAGCAGGACCGGCGCTGGACCGCCAAGGTGACGGACGTGCGCAACTGGTTCGTCTTCGCCGCCAGCGAGCGCTGGCGCGAGGACGGACGCGAACACGAGCACTACTCGGACTCCGGCGGCAAGTCCGGCGGGCAAAAAGAAAAGTTGGCCTACACCATCCTGGCGGCCAGCCTGGCCTACCAATTCGGGCTGGTTTGGGGCGAAGCGCGGTCCAGGAGTTTCCGCTTCGTGGTGATAGACGAGGCCTTTGGGCGCGGGTCCGACGAGTCGGCGCAGTATGGTTTGCGCTTGTTTCAGCAATTGAATCTGCAACTGCTGATCGTCACGCCGCTGCAAAAAATCCACATCATCGAGCCCTTTGTGGCCAGTGTGGGCTTTGTCCACAATGAAGAAGGCCGCGCGTCCATGTTGCGCAACCTGAGCATTGAGGAATACCAGGCTGAGAAACACCGCCTGGAAGAAGGCAATGTGGGGCTGGCATGAGATGGACGACCACTGCCGATCTGCGCGGACAAGTCCAAAAGCTGTGGGACCGGGGCACGCTGCTTGCGGCTTGCGTACAAAGCGAGTCGCCGGCGTTATTTCCGTATCGGCTGCGGCTAGCAAGACCTACATCGGCTGAAATGTCGGAACGTTTCGACGAGGTTCGCGCCTGGATGGCCGATCTTCGCCAGGTCAACGCATCGGGCGGTGCACTGCGTTTGCGTATCGTGCTGCGCGAAGTTCGGCATCGCGTGTTGGGCACCAATTGCGTTGTGGAAGACATCTGGATTGACACACTCGACGATGCATTGGCGCTGATCGGAAAGCAAAAGGAAGCCAGGCGTTTTGTTGGCTTGGCGGACCTTACGCGCAAACGCGTTCCACAAGGCTTGCCATGGCTGCCGGGACGCCCGCTGGACGCGTTGGCGCTGGTAGCAGTGTGGCCGCGTTTGCTGGATGTCGTGCTGTGGGTGCAAAGCCATCCGCGCCCCGGCATCTATTTACGCCAGGTCGATATCCCGGGTGTGGACAGCAAGTTCATCGAGGGCCACCGTGGCGTCTTGTCCGAATTGCTGGACTTGGTCTTGCCGGCGGTTGCAATCGATTCCAGTGCCATCGGAGTCAGCCAGTTCTGCCGCCGTTATGGCTTTCAGGACAAACCACTGCGCATCCGCTTTCGCATGCTGGATGCCGGTCTGGCTTTGTTGCCTACCGGTACCGACCAGGATATCGGCGTGACCCAGGCCACTTTCGAGCGACTCGATCCGCCGATAAGCCGGGTGTTCTTCACCGAAAACGAAGTCAATTTCCTCGCCTTTCCTCCGGTCCCGGGCAGCATAGTGGTATTTGGAGCCGGTTATGGCTTCGAGGTGCTGGCGGGAGCGCAGTGGTTGCATCGATGCCGTATCCACTATTGGGGCGATATCGACACCCATGGTTTTGCGATCCTGGACCAACTGCGCACCCGCTTGCCGCACGCCGAATCCTTGCTGATGGACCGTCTTACCTTAATGGCCCATGCAGCCCAATGGGGCGAAGAGCCGCAGGCACTGGTGCGCGATCTGCCAAGGCTGAACGCCCAAGAGACGGCGCTGTTCGACGAGTTGCGCGACAACCGCTTGCGCCCACGCTTGAGGCTGGAGCAGGAACGCATCGGTTTTGGCTGGTTACAGCAGGCGCTGGCACACCTGCTGGCCGATGCATAACGGTGTGTTGTCACGTACCCACGCCATGACAGCTCGATGCGTGATGGTGCCATTGACTCGCTGAAACGCCTTATGCACAAAAACCTTCCTATGCTTGACGACATCTCCGAACCGGCCCTGGGCCAGGCCTTGCAGCACAAGCTCGACCACAAGACCAAACCGCTGGGATCTCTGGGAATGCTGGAAACGCTGGCGCGCCAATTAGGTGAGATTCTGGGCACCGAAACGCCGGTTTTGCGGCAACCGCAACTGCTTGTTTTCGCGGGCGACCATGGCCTGGCCGCGCGCGGTGTGTCGGCCTATCCGAGCGATGTGACCTGGCAGATGGTCGAGAACTTCCTGGCCGGCGGTGCGGCGGTCAGTGTGCTGGCGCGCCAGCACGGCATTGCGCTGACCGTGGTGGACTGTGGTGTGGCGCATGATTTGGCGCCGCGTGAATTGGCGGATGCCGCGCAGCCGCGATTGGTCATGCGCAAAATCGCCCGCGGCACGGCCGATGCATCGGTACAACCCGCAATGACGGCGACGCAGTGCGATCAAGCCGTGGGCAACGGCCAGGAACTTGTCCGCGGCCTTCCGGGCAATGCCCTGTTGCTGGGCGAGATGGGCATTGGCAACAGCGCAGCCGCGGCCTTGCTGCTGTCGCGCCTGGCTGATCTGGACATTGCTTTGTGTACCGGCGCCGGCACCGGGCTGGATGATGCCGGCATAACGCGCAAGACCGATGTTCTGCGCGCGGTGTTGCAGTTGCATGCGCACGTGAGCGCGCCGTTGGAGGTACTGGCCGCATTCGGCGGCTTCGAGATTGCAACCATGGTGGGAGCTGTATTGCAATCGGCGCTGGAACGTCGCGTGGTTTTGGTGGACGGATTCATCGCTACATCGGCGGTGTTGGTGGCGCATGCCTTGCAGCCTTTGGTGTTGCAGCGTTGTGTGTTTGCGCATCGCTCGGGCGAGCGCGGCCACGCGCGGATGCTGCAACATCTGGGAGCGGTACCGTTACTCGACATGGGTCTGCGGCTGGGTGAAGGCTCCGGCGCCGCGTTGGCATGGCCGCTGTTGCAATCGGCCTGTTTGTTGCTGGCCGAAATGGCCAGCTTCGAGTCGGCCGGCGTGTCGGGCCAGTCCGCGAACTGATGCCGATGCGCGCCTATTGAAGCCTTCGTAAAAAGACGCTTTCGTGTTCACGACCTTTGTGCGCCACTACCTGCTTGCGTTGCAGTTCTTCACGCGCATACCGGTGACGGGCCGGATCGCGTCCTGGGTCGGCTACAGCCCATTGATGCTGCGCGCCAGCGCCGCGCATTTTCCAGGAGTTGGCTGGCTGGTGGGCGGCATCACGGCTACAGCCAGCTTGGCCCTGTTACTGATTTTGCCCAACAACGCGATGGCGCCGCTGGTGGTGGCCGTGCTGGGCACCGGCATCAGTGTGATGCTGACCGGCGCGTTCCACGAAGACGGCCTGGCCGACGTGGCCGATGGGCTGGGTGGCGCCAGCGACCGGCAACGCGCCTTGCTGATCATGAAGGATTCTCGCGTCGGCGCGTTTGGCGCTTTGGCGCTGGTGTTGGCGGTACTTACCAAAGTGTCGTTGCTGGCTTTGATCGGATCGGCTGATGCCGCGGTCATGTGTTGGGGATTGTTTGCCGCCCACGTGGCGTCACGCGGTTTCCCGCTGCTGTTGATCTGGGCCATGCCCCACGTGGGCGACGCCACTGGGTCCAAATCCAAACCGCTGGCGGACCAGATAAGTGTCGGCAGCCTGTGTGTCGCGGGTCTGTGGCTGCTGGCCGCGCTGGCGCTCGTGGCATGGGCTATCGAGGGCGTGGCGCTGGTGCTGGCGATGGTTTGCGCGACGCTTGCCTGGTTGCTGATGTGGCGCTGGTTTGCCAAGCGGCTGCAAGGTTTTACCGGGGACTGCCTGGGTGCGACACAACAGGTGTGCGAAGTCGCTTTCTACTTTGGCCTGGCCGTATCGCTGTAAGACTTCAGGCATGCGTTATATCGACGACGATCCAGTGGCGAGCAGCGGCGCGTTATGGCTGGTACGTCACCCGCAACCGCTGATCGAAGCCGGCGTTTGTTATGGCGCGACCGACGTGCCCGCCGATGCGGCCGCAACTCGCAGCTGTGCGCTGGAACTTGCGCGGCAATTGCCGCGTGGGGCACGCCTGATTTGCTCACCGTTGAAGCGTTGCATGCAGTTGGGCGAAGAGCTGCTGCGCTTGCGCACGGACTTGAGCGCCAGCACCGATGGGCGCCTGGTGGAGATGGACTTCGGTTGCTGGGAAAAGTGGCGCTGGGACGATATACCCAAGGCCGCCATCGATGCGTGGACGGCGGAATTCGGTCGCTGGCGTTTCGGCGGCAAGCAGAGCGTGCAGGAACTGATGGACCGGGTTGCCGGCGCGTGGGCCGAAACCCGTGTCGCTGCACGGCCCGCGGTCTGGATCACGCACGCAGGCGTCATTCGCGCCGCCATGCTTTTATCCGCGGGCATTGCAAGTGTGCAGCGCAGTGACCAGTGGCCGCGAAAGCCGTTAGGATTTGGGGCGCACCTGCGCCTTTACTAGCCACACTTCCACGTAATCATGATTGACATCGACAAACTGAACGAAGCACAACTCATCGACCTAAATCACCGGGTGGTGACGCGCCTGAGATTCCTGCGGGAGATGCGCGCCCACGCCCATATGCTCGATTTCAGCATCGGTCAGAAAGTTTCGTTTCAGCCCGACGGCCACCCTGTGCTGAATGGCATCATTTCAAAGTACAACCGGAAAACGGTTACCGTCATCACCGACAACGGCCAGCAGTGGAACGTGTCCCCTCATTATTTGCGCAAGGCCGAATCTTCCTCCGCGTCAATGGTGGATGGTGCCAACGCCGTCAGCATTTCCGGGAGATAGTTCCATCGGGCGGACAGCTTGCGGCCCACGGCCTCCAGCTACCCCTCATGTCGAACGTTCCCTTATCAACTCAACCACCAACCTCGAAAGCCAAAGAATGACGCAGCCCGAAGCAATAAGCGTCGGTCAACTGGGAATCGACTATCTCGTTGACGGTTCCGCCAGCGGCGGCATGGGCATGTTCGAATTGACCGTGCCACCTATTGATTTTTCCCCAAATGATGACAGACCAAATCCCGTTCGCCCTGAGCCCGTCGAGCGGCTGAGGTTGACACCATATTGCGATCGAGAAATAAGATATGAACGCGGGTGGAAACCGCAAATTGCGTGAGTGCTTGGCAGGATCAGGCCGGTGGGGCACTCGGCTCCGCGGCTGTCCCCCCGGCCTTCGGCCTCCTTCCTTTATGCCGCTGCGCCGAGTGTCCCACCGGCCTGATCCGGCGAGCGTGGTGGGCGTCCGAACCGTGCACACCAACCATACTGACTGCCGTGGATGCTGGGGTGGGTGGCGCAGCGAAATCAAGAAGGAGTAGTTGGCCATAAGCCAACGCCGGATGACATTCGCGGAGCCATCCACCCCAGCGTCTTCGGCTCGCACACAGCTGAACCCGCTTCCCGGTTTCAAACCGCAACAGGGTCAGGCAGGCTATGC